>JBIKYZ010000228.1:0-8003 GCA_044354985.1 Pseudanabaena sp.
GCGATTGGAAGCAGGATTGGCTATCTCAGAACTTTACTAGAAACGCCAATTTTGCGTAGGAGTAAATCTGCATCGGAAATTGCTAGCTTGCAAGCCGAACTGGAAAGACTAGAACGCGATCGGCAGAGAAACTCCAATCCCTAGTTGTTCTCGACTTGGCAGTTTTAGTGGTTAATGAATAATCGTTGCTGCTGAACTTGCCCAATCTACTGTTTTATTCAATAGCTTATTAGTCAGCAATTGTTGAGCGATCGCTATTTCATCATCGGTGAGAAACTTGGCTAGATGGCTGGCATAGGATGGCTTTGCCTGAGACTTGCTAAACCAACGGTTTAATAGAGCCGTAGAAATTTGCATGGGCGTAGTAATTCGTTCTACTTCTATTTCAATCTTTAAACCTACTTTCTCAAAAGCCGATCGCAAATCATCAATATCCCAATTTGTCATCGAGTCGTTAGGATTGGCATAGATTGATTCTTCTGCTTGTATCCAGCGATCTCCAAATTCATCAGGTAAATCGATCAATCGATAAATACGCTGCGTGTGTTTGGGAATTGATTCATAAAGAGCGATTTTGCCATGAGGTTGTAAGAAATTAGCAAATTTCTGAATGCAAGATAACTTGTCAGGTTCGCGCATTAGAGCGTTATAGCCAACGATCGCTTCAAAATGTATAGAGGCGATCGCTTCAGGAAGTTCCGTTAAAGAACCATGCATAACAATTGGGCGCAAAAGTTCGGATAAAGTTGTTGCTTGTTCTTGCAAAGCGATCGCTTCTGATTCTTGATAAGCCAAAGCATAGACTCCACCTTCTGGAACCGATCGCAATGCTTCCCATGTCATTAAACCTGTGGCTGCGTTTAAGTTGAGAACTACATGATGACGTTGCAGAGATAATTTGGGAAATAGGCGATCGCGTATTTTTGCTAATCTCTCTCCTGCCTGTCCGATGGTGCGTTGTAACCAGCGATCGCTTTTTGTATCCGTTGGACCAAAGGTGAGTATTTCAGGCAATTCTATAACTACGCCACTTACCATGGCAGCTAATTGAGCTTCGCGGCGACGTTCCACTTGTAACTTAATCGCGGCTTCTGCACCTTGATCTGATGGTTGATAGAATACCTGTCCTTGCAAACTGCTTGGTAAATATTGTTGCTCGATCCAATGGTCACGATAGGCGTGGGGATAGAGATAACCTGCTCCATGACCGAAGCCTTTTTTGTCGCGACTACTATCCTTGAGGGGATTGGGAACATCGGATTGACGTTCCTGCTCTACGGCGGCGATCGCGTCGAAGAATCCCATGAGACTATTTGACTTGGGAGCGTTCGCAAGATAGAGCGTGGCTTGGGCTAAATGATAGCGACCTTCGGGTAAGCCAATGCGGTCAAAGGCTTCAGCACATGCATTCACCACCACCACTGCTTGCGGGTCAGCAAGTCCGATATCTTCGCTCGCTAAAATCAGTAAGCGTCGCAAAATAAAACGCGGATCTTCGCCTGCATAGACCATTTTTGCTAACCAATAGAGCGCAGCATCAGGGTCAGAACCACGCACGCTTTTGATGAAGGCGCTAATCGTATCAAAGTGAGCATCGCCTTCTTTGTCGTAGAGAACGGCTCTTTGTTGAATTGATTCTTCGGCTACGGATAAAGTAATGGCGATCGCGCTATCTTGATCTGGTTCTGTTGTTTCGACTGCTAGTTCCAATGCATTCAGCAACGATCTTGCATCACCGTTAGCGACATTGGCTAAATGGGCGATCGCTTCTTCAGTAACATTTACTTTGAGGTTGCCGTAACCTCTTTGGCGATCAATAATTGCTTGCTCTAATACTCGCCGCAAATCCGATTCGGTTAATGGCTTTAATTGGAATAATCGCGATCGGCTGACTAATGCCTTATTCACTTCAAAGAAGGGATTCTCAGTAGTTGCACCGATGAGAATGATTGTGCCATTTTCTACCCAAGGCAGTAATGCGTCTTGTTGGGATTTGTTGAAGCGATGCACTTCATCGACAAAGAGGATCGTGCGTTGATTGTGATAGCCTCGTTGGGTTTGGGCGGTTTCAATCGCTTCACGAATTTCTTTTACACCTGCGAGGACAGCATTGATGGCGATGAAGTGAGCGTTGGTGGTGTTGGCGATAATCCTTGCTAGGGTGGTTTTGCCTGTTCCTGGTGGCCCATAAAAGATGAGTGATGATAGGCGATCTGCTTGAATGGCACGGCGGAGTAGTCTTCCTTGTCCGAGGATATGTTCTTGTCCGATAAATTCATCGAGGTTGCGCGGACGTAGGCGATCGGCTAGGGGCGCTTCTGATGCGGTGATTTGTTGGCGATGGTTCTCGAATAGGTTCATGGTTTCATTGCGATCGCTTAAAGGACCTTACGCTTTAGTAATTCCATCAACTTTCGTTTACGGGCATTCACCTCAACTAATTGATTGCGATAGTTGAGCCATTCCTTTTCCTGTTTTAAAATCCGATATCCATTTCGTACTTGCTCCAACCAAGCGATCTCCTGTTCGTAGTCATCAGATTTACCGAGAGTAATAATATCCTTAGACAGAGTTTTCGCTTTCGTGATCACCCATTGTGGATTAGAACTAATCACTACCTGCATGACCCGCAATCTATCGTAAGTTTTACAATAGCTCGTATTAGCGATCTCTATCGACTCATCAAATAGCTCCTCTTCTAAAAAGATATTGACCTTGGCTTCAGAGGCAGCAAAGGAATATAGTTGCAATAAATATTTCAGTAAAATATCTTTGGTTAAGTTCCATTTATCCCTAGTCAGGTCACGGATTTGATGATAATCCGCAAGAGAAGGGGTTAGCTTAAAGGCAATAATTTTGGCATTGAGCAGAATTCCTGTTTCGCCTAAAAGTTCTGCTAAACTGGCTGTCCAATCTGCCAAATCAGTTGAACGATAGCGTTTAGCATCCTCCTTCTGTAATTGCAATCCCTTATTGGCAATATATAAAGCCTCTTTTTCAAATCCATGCTCTAGCAATTTCTGTGCTATTTCAAAAACATCATTTTCATCATCTACATTTTCCGCAGCAGCGATCACTTCATCATCTCGCCCTAACTGGAGCAGCATATTTACATATTCTGTAAAAAAATCAGCATCTTTCGCAAGATTAAGATATTCATCAAAACGTTCTTGGGCTTGCAAAATTCTGAGGCGAATTGCTCCTAATGGACGCAAATCTGTTTCGTGAACATATACATTTGTTCCCCTTTGAATGCTTGTCCTTTTCCTTTGGGATTGTGTGGATATTTGTACGAGTTGAAGATTAATATTTTCTGGCTTTTCTTTACCTTGCAGGACTGCTTGTAAGTATGGATCGTCCCAACCATGTATCAATGCGGCGAGGCTAAAATCAAGTTCCGCACTGAGTGAATCCTGTGTACCTTCGATTTCGGCAACCCACTTTTGCCGATCCTTGACAGAGAAATCTGTCAAGAGAATTGCTTCAGCCATTTCTAGATCGAGATGGTCAACCAAGTCAGAAACATCACCCAAATAGTTCTCTATTTCTTCTGTATAGTTACATAGCTCTTCAGCGATCGCATACAACATCACAAAAGCACGGAAACTATCTCCAGCTTTCAGAAATACGTTTGTCTTTGCTATCTCCTCATAAATGATGTCTGTGAAAGGCTCCTCTTCATCGTAATAACTATTCTCATAATTGCGTAAAGATTTTTGTAATGAGTAAGCTAGTTGCCGACGAAAAGGCGATTGATCAATTTCGGGATGTTGAGCTTCTGTTTTACTAGTTTTTTTATTTGTTTTACTAGCTTTAGATTTATTCTCTTTAATACTGGTTAAAAGTTGGATCTGAATATCAATGAGATCGACTAAATCAGGTGATTGAGCAGTAAGGTTATGCAAAAGTTTACGAGTTTGCTCTAGATCTAGCTTTTCTAACATTTCGTCTAAACTAGGACGCTCTTCAATCTGTGGTTGCTCCATGCCTACTAATAGAACTGCCACAATATGCTTACACCAACCACCAAAATCGTAAGGGCATGAACACTTTGCTGTTTGAATGCCGCGATCGCTAAAACCAATGCTCACGCGATAATAGGTACTTCCTGCTACTGAGGCTTGTAAAGTCTGGTCTCGCAAAACTAAATCACGCACGGCTTGCGATCGCACATATTCTTTACCACGCTCAAAAGATTTATCGCTTGCATTTTGGCGAATCATTGATTCGTTAATCTCTGGTACAGGCATATTTTAAAGCATTTTCACATTGCTATGATTTTAACATTCGCTATGTTGTATCTTCATTTTTTTGTTTGACGAGAGGTAATTTCAGATCTGGTCAAAACGTTTTGACCAGATCTGAAATTACCTCTCGCTAAAATTACCATAACCCATTATGCTTCTGATAAGAAACGACATAAACTGCTATCCATGACTCATGTAATTGCATTTTTTAATCAATCAGGTGGTGTTGGTAAAACAACAGTCACTCAAAATATTGGGTATCAACTCTCTACAAAAGGGCATCGTGTTTTGCTCCTCGATATGGACCCCCAAGCCTCGTTGACAACATTTATGGGGCTAGATGTAGCCCAATTAGATAAGACAATCTATGATGCTCTTGTATCTGAGACCGATGAACCGATCGCTATTTTGCATGACTTACATAATATGGATCTATCCCCATCAAGTATTATCTTGGCTAATGCGGAGCAAGAGCTAGTCCTAGCCGATCAGCGAGAATTAAGGCTAAAATTACCCCTCTCTCAAGTGATAGATAACTATGACTTTGTATTGATTGATTGTCCTCCCAGTCTTGGTATCTTAAGTCAAATTAGTTTAGTTGCCGCCACAGAAATTATTGTCCCAATCCAAACCCAGTTCAAAGCACTGATGGGAACAGATTTTTTACTAAGTACAGTCAAAAAAGTGCAACGACGGCTTAACAAAGACCTGAAAATTGCAGGTTTTATCCCTACTATGTTCTCTTCTGCAAATGCCCTTGATCAACGTACTCTTGAAACGATTGTTGAACAGTTATCGCCAATCGCCCAAGTATTTTCTCCAATTCCTCGCGCTACTGCCCTAGCTGAAGCCTCAGAATATGGCAAGCCACTAGCAACATCACCGAAGAAAAATTCGGCAATTATAGAGATTTTTGATGAGATTACTACTGCCCTAGAAAAACTATGAAACCTCAGCCTAATCCAGAACGACTCAAACTGAGAAATGTTGTCCTATTTAATGAAAATGACTCACCCCAAAATTCTACCACTCCCAATACGATCCCCATCTCCAAGATCGTATTACCTAACCAACAGCCACGCCGCTATTTTGATCCTGAAAAAATGATCACGCTGGTCGAGTCTGTCCGACAACATGGCATTCTTGAACCTATCCTCCTGCGATCGACTGATAACGATACCTATGAATTGGTGGCTGGTGAACGTCGATATCGTGCTGCTAAAGAGGTTGGGCTAAATGTAATTCCCGCAGTTGTACGTCAAATGACACCAGATGAGGCATTACAAATTGCTCTTGTTGAGAATCTTCAGCGTGAAGATATCAACCCCGTTGAAGAGACTGAAGCGATTTTGCAACTGTTAGTTTTCAAGTTAAATCTGTCAGTCGATGAAGTCTCGGCACAACTATATCGAATGCGTCATATTGCTCGTGGTGAAATTGGTCAAAACGTTTTGACCAGTCCTGAATATGATGAGGCAATTGTCTCTGTGTTTAGCTCATTAGGCTTTAAATGGGAGTCGTTTATTACATCTCGCTTGCCATTATTAAAACTGCCTTCAGAAATTCTAGATGTTTTGCGGCAGGGCAGAATCGAATATACCAAGGCTCAAGCGATCGCTAAAGTCAAAGATGCGATCACCCGTCAAGAGTTGCTAGATCGAGCGATCGATCAAGGATTATCTCTAGTTCAGATTCGCGAACTAATTGCTGCATTGCCTCAACCACAGTCAGCTAAGCAAGATCAAAACAAATTAAAAATTCAAGTGGATACAACATTACGCGCCTTAAAAAAATCCAATGTTTGGAGTGATCCTAAAAAACAAAAACGTCTAGAAAAATTAATGCTGGAAATTGAATCTTTAATTTCTGGCACATAATCTAATCCAAGAAAATTCTATGCCGAACATATACGAACTTTCTCAAGAAGTATCTCAGCTAGAAAAATCTGAGCAAATTATTTCTGGTAAAAACATCCAGATTGAGCGCATTATTTCCACAGGACTCTGGACAATGGTATGACCAAGAACTTGATGAATGGGTAATTTTGCTTCAAGGTGAATCCGAACTTTCCTATGCAGACGATACGAGAATACGACTAAAAGCGGGAGATTATCTGCTAATTCCCGCGCATACAAAGCATCGCGTTGAATATACCAGTGTCGAACCAGCTTGTATTTGGCTTGCCGTGCATGGCCATTTTTCACCTTAGCTAATCCAAATCTCGTTTGAATCATAAAAGCTTCCTCGTTGCTCAAGTTTGAAATCACCTAAAAGTAATCCCAGCCAAATTTCTACGATTGGTAAAGGCAAAGCAGAATGTAAATCAATTAAACGCATAGGAGAAAAATTGCTTGCAATACAATTCGCGATCGCTTCAATCCAAGCCGAAATATTTTCAGTGTGAGCAGTACTAATTGCTTGTTCTAACTCCTCCTCAAAACTAAGTAAACTCTCCTGTTCTAAAGCTTGAATCAAGACCTCCTTATCAATTACGCCAACCATCGAATTACCATGTTTCGTTTGTTCAGGAATCTTCCTAGGTAAACTTTGCAAAGGCTCAATAAACTGGTCAAAATCCACCACCATCGACTGACGCACATAACGATCAAAAGCATCATCAGCCATGATCGGCTCACCATTTACTGCGCGAGAGTGTAACTCCTCAAATAAAAAGCTAGATCGATCGCAAAACAAATCAGCAATTTGACATACTGCTTCTCCTGCAATTCGTAACTGCGATCGCGTATCAAGATCAAACAGAGTCAAATCCAAAAGCGTAAACACCATTGGCAAATTCGCATCTTCAGGAGTCTGTCTCGCAGTCGAAAGGACATCCCATAAATCCAACTCAAGTTGTTTAACTCTCATTGTCACACCGAAAATTAATTTGAATGACAAGGGCAAGGACGCAAAGGACAAAGCCAAGGATCGAGACGTTCTTGGCTAGCAAATTTCTTAATCCCATAATTTGACTCTAGCAAAACCAATACTTTCTGGACATAAGTATGCACTTGTGTCGCCACCATTCCCGCACAATGAATCGGTGAAACCGCCGCAAACTTTTCCTGCCCTTTCCAGACTTGAACAGCGATCGCATGAATTGGTGTATCTGTTCCCGACTGTCGATAAACCACCAATACCGCCCAATATACTGACGCAAATTCATCAGTATTTACAACCAAATTTTCTTCGGAATCACCACGTTTGCGAGAGCGAATCAGATTTCGGCGATCGCGATGACGGGCATAGGAACGGCGACTATAGCAAACAGCAGGATTCCAACAGCGATCGCCTAACTCACCATGAAGTTCTTGAGCCTGAGTTGCCGAAAGCATCGCACACTTTTTACACTTTTCGGGGATACCTTTAGCCATGATTTGGAAAAAACTTGATGGAATTGATTAAAGCTTTGTGTTAGATTCGCGGATGAAGCTCTGGGATCGTGTGCTAGGAAATCAAATGTGTTATGAATACATATCATGCAATAGGTATACATTATAAATATGGCAATACAAGGAAAGCTAGAATTAACGATTAAAATTAATGAACTCCCTGTCGATGTGTCCGTTGATAAAAATGGTTGGAAGTCATTTGATTTAGATTGTGACGGTCAAATCTTTAGCGTTACGGTGAATTGGAGTTTGGAAAAAATTGAAGCAAAAAATGGATGAACGGCACATTAAGAGATGCCCAAATATTGGGCATGAGAAATCGAAGCACTAATGATTTAGGAGTACTAAGATAGTAGTATTTGCC
>JBIKYZ010000229.1:0-7980 GCA_044354985.1 Pseudanabaena sp.
CTAAAAACTAAGATTGTTGGGGGCATTAACTAGCTGAGGTTATTGTTTTGGCTATCTTTTAAGCTCTATCTTTATTTAGTTACTTATATCTGTATTATTTGCTACTTTTTGAATTTGGAATTGCTGATTTTTTAATAGCAATTCTGATTATAAAAATCGGTTTTTTGAAAGCCCGCCTACGGGCTTTCAAAAAACCGATTTTGGGATTTTCAGCGCTTCCGATGCTGAAAATCCCAAAATCGGTTTCACTAAATAAAAAGCTACCTCTTTACCTTCTATCCGCAATACTTTGAAGATTTATAGGTTAGAATACATGCATCTTTAAGTATAAAAGATCTACTGAATACACTCTTAACCTTGCAACTCAATCTCGTAAAGTTTAGGAGGCGTAAGTGAGTAAGGTCGTTCATATGACATTTCAACCGAGTTATTTCAAGGCTGATTTATTTAAGGTTTTGTCCAATCCCGTGCGGATTCAGATATTAGATGCTTTGCGGAGCAGTGAGCAGAGCGTTAATTCGATCGCGCAGGGGATTGAGGCAGAGCCATCAGCAGTTTCGCAACAGTTGGCAGTGATGCGGCGATACAACCTAGTGCGATCGCGGAAACAAGGAAACTTTGCTTACTATTCCGTCGGTGATCCCACGATTTTTAAGGTGTTGGATGCGGCGCTAGAACTTTTTAACAATCATGTAATTGAAATGCGGGAATCCCTGCAAAAATTGGAGTAATTAGAACCTCATGGCACAAGCAGTAAGCTTAGCTAGCAACAATCAAAGTCCCAAAAACAACCCCTTCAAGGGATTATTTAGTAATTTTCGTGGCGACCTGACTGGAGGACTTACCGCCGCAGTCGTCGCGTTACCCTTAGCGCTTGCCTTTGCCGTCGCCAGCGGTGTCGAGCCGAAAGCAGGGCTTTATACAGCGATTGTGGCTGGAGTCGTTGCCGCTGTATTTGGTGGCTCACCTGTCCAGATTACGGGCCCCACAGGAGCGATGGCTGTTGTTTTAGTGGGAATTGTCGCTAAATATGGGCTTGAGAAAGTTTGGATTGCTGGCGTAATGGCGGGAATTATCCAAATCGCTCTCGGCGTGGCAAAGTTAGGGCGTTTAGTGAAATTCATTCCCTATCCTGTCACCGCAGGATTCACCAATGGTATTGCCGTAATTATCTTTTGCGGACAGTTAAATAATTTCTTCGGGTTACACCTGCCAAATCAAGAGCATTTCCTTCAAGCGCTTTGGCAAACTGTCACAAATTTAGAAGGCTATAACTGGCTAGCGATCGCCTTAGCCCTATTGACCATTGGCACAAAATTATTATGGAATCGAATCAATCACTCGATTCCAGGGTCTTTAGTTGGTTTAGTCGTCGCTACCATCGCCGCAGTCATCGCCAAATCACAATGGAATCTAGAAGTACCCACTATTGGGCTAATTCCCCAATCTTTGCCAATACCCCAAGGCATTCCCCATTGGAATGATTTCAAATTAATTAGAGAGCTGATTAATCCCGCGATCGCCCTTGCCGCATTAGGCAGCATCGAATCTTTATTAGCAGCCGTGGTTGCCGATGGTATGAGTGTTAGCGATCGCCACAATAGCGATCGAGAACTAATTGGACAGGGTTTAGCCAATATGATCGTGCCATTTTTCGGCGGGATTCCTGCAACTGGGGCGATCGCACGAACTGCGGTAAATGTGCGGGCTGGTGGTAAAACTCGCTTATCAGGAGTGATTCACGGTGTCGCGCTTGCAGCGATCGTCTTAGCCTTTGCACCTCTGGCTTCACAAGTACCTCTCGCGGCTCTCGCTGGAATCCTAATGATTACCAGTATTCGCATGATGGAATGGGAAGCGATCGGGCTACTGATCCATACGACCTATGCTGATTTCGGGGTTATGCTGCTGACATGGCTAGTTACCGTCTGTTTTGACCTAGTCTTAGCGGTGGAAGTTGGTCTAATTGCCGCAGGTATTCTCTTTATTAAGCGCATGAGTGAACTTAGCCTAGTCAAAATGCCTGAGGATAAAGTCTTCCTTGCTGGCGTGCCTCTAGACTTTGGCAAACAAATCGCCATTTATCGGATTGATGGTCCGATGTTCTTTGGCGCAGCCGAGAGATTTGTCAGCTTCTTGCGGGAAGCACCTGAAGTCAAGTACTTGATTTTGAGAATGCGCTATGTACCGAGTATGGATACGACTGGACTAGTTGCACTAGAAGAGATTTATCACGATCTGCAACGCCATAATTGCCAGTTAATTTTGAGTGGGTTGCGTCCTGAAGTCGAGCAACTTTTAGATCGCAGTGGACTACTCAAGGAAATTGGACATGAAAATTGTTTTGAGTCAACTAATGATGCTCTACGAAAGATTATGCCCAAAGACAACAAGTCTCAAGAGACTGCTGCGTTAAAAACACTGGTTACCAAACCATAAACGAAAGGCGTTACTTAGCAACGCCTTTCGTCAGTCAATCCATTCGTTGTCTAATTTCTGATCTCGCAGCAAGATGCGATCAAAGCCTTCGCTGAGGGTCGGTGGGCTATAGGAAAGGGTGCGATACATTTCGATGACTACATCTTCAGGAACAACGCGATCGCGTAAATCATTTCGTGACAAACAAATCCAAAGAGGGACATCTAGCCAAATCCCTGTAATTGGCTTAAATCCGTGATCTTTAGCAAGGTCAATAATATTTTTACGATATTCGCGCTTATAGTTTGTGGCATCATATATTACAGATTGTTGCGATTTCGCTGCATTTGCAAATGCCTCTTGCACCTGCGCCCAAATTTCTGTCCAGTCTCCCTGTATTTTGGCTGACCCATAGAGTGATGCCCGAATCAGATCGGGACTGATTAGCTGGGTTTGACCATGGGTGAGGCTGCTACTATTCTGATGAGAAGTCTGATTAGAAGCACGCAACATCTTCTCAGCGAGGCTAGATTTGCCACTCGCAGGTACACCAATCAGGATAATTACACTTGCCATGCGATCGCGACGAAACGTTCAATAGTTACTAAATCAAGTCTTTACTAACTATAGCAACCTTAAAAACAACTCCCAGATAAACCTTAATTAACCTGAAATATGTCCACACTTTACGATTTCAAGATCACCAATATTGACGGTCAACCAGTCGATCTCTCTCAGTACAAAGGCAAAGTCGCCTTGGTTGTTAACGTTGCCTCCAAATGTGGTTACACCAAGCAATACAAAGGACTAGAATCTCTTTATCGTGAATACAAAGACAAAGGATTCGAGATTCTTGGCTTTCCTAGCAACGATTTTGGCGCACAGGAACCTGGTACTGAGGCAGAAATCAAGAGCTTTTGCTCGCTCACCTATGATGTCACCTTTGATATGTTTAGCAAGGCGAAGGTAAGTGGCAGTGGTATTGCCGATACTTATAAGTACCTTACTGAGACTACAGGTAACCAAGTGCAGTGGAACTTCAATAAGTTTCTAGTTGATAAAGAAGGTAAAGTTGTGAAATACTACCCTTCCAGCGTTGCACCTGAAGATACTGGTCTGCGTAAAGATATCGAAGCACTTTTAGGCTAGGTTTTGTAAAGAAAGGGTGGCACGAAGTGCCGCCTTTTCTTTTTAGAAGTGTTTAAGCTCACATAGTAATGACCTATACTTCGCTAATCTAGTATTAAGTGTTTTACTCCAGCCGATAGCTTTGCCCTTATGACTAGAACCAAAAAAGATTTAGAGAAGAAAGATTTAGATGTTTCGCTAGAAGTTGATATCATAGAAAGTGTTGTGTCGTCAGAAACCTCAGAATCTACACTAGTGACAATTGACAAGCAAGATGAAAAGTCAATTGATCGCTCCATGTATTTTTTTAATCGTGAACTAAGCTGGATTGCTTTTAATAAGAGAGTTTTAAGCGAAGGAATTGACTCGCGCACATCATTGCTAGAGCGAGCTAAATTCTTTGCAATTTTTAGCACTAACCTTGATGAGTTTTTTATGGTTAGAGTGGCTAGAGTAAAGAAAAAGTTTGCTGAGCGGATGGATATTATCTCCGATGATGGGCTTAATCCAGAAAAGCAGTTGCAAGCAATTCGCGAGGCTCTTGTGCCATTGGTTACGATGCAACATGAATTTTTTGAGAATACATTGCGTCCAGAATTACATAATCATGGAGTGAAGCTCCTTGATTACAAGGATATCGATAAGAAACATCAGCGATATCTCAAAGCTTATTTCCAAGATAAGTTATTTCCTGTTCTCACGCCACTAGCTGTCGATCCTGCGCATCCATTTCCCTACATTTCTAATCTCAGTCTCAATTTGGTGGTGATTGTGCGCGATCGCGACACTAAGGAAAAGAACTTTGCACGGGTGAAAGTGCCAAATGTATTACCACGCTTTGTAAAAATTCCTGAAACCGACGATCATACTTTTGTCCCTTTGGAACAGGTAATCGCCCATAACCTTGATGCGTTATTCCCTGGTATGGAGATTATCAGTTATTATCCATTTCGGATTACCCGTGATGCAGAACTAGACATCGAAGAAGAAGAAGCAGATGACTTGATTTCGGCTTTGCAAGAAGAACTACGCAAACAAAAGTTCGGCTCAGTTGTGCGGATGGAAATCGCTAGCGATATCCCGCCAGAAATCCGTAAGGAGTTGATTGAGCAATTAGGTATTACTGAGGCTGATGTGTATGATATCCCTGGGCTAATCGGTTTAGGGAGTCTTATGGCGATCTCTTTTTTGCCAATGCCTGAGTATCAAGATAAGCCATGGAAATCTGTAACTCATCCTCGATTAAAGCAAGGGGATGAGGATGGGAAGAACATTTTTGACATCATTAGCGAAGGTGATTTTTTAGTTCATCATCCTTATCAGTCTTTCACCACCACAGTACAGAGGTTTATCGAAGAGGCGGCAAATGATGACAATGTACTTGCGATCAAACAAACCCTATATCGCACATCTGGAGATTCACCAATTGTCCATGCGCTGATTCGGGCGGCGGAGAATGGCAAGCAGGTAGCAGTTTTAGTGGAGCTAAAAGCGCGATTTGATGAGGCGAATAACATTCTCTGGGCGAAGAAGCTAGAAAATGCGGGAGTGCATGTGGTTTATGGACTAAAGAATCTCAAAACCCATACTAAAACGGCTCTGGTGGTGAGACAGGAAGGCGATCGCTTAGTTCGCTATGTTCATATTGGTACTGGCAATTACAACCCCAAAACAGCGAGATTTTATAGCGATCTTGGCATTTTTAGCTGCAATGATAACTTGGGTGCAGATTTGACTGATTTGTTTAATTACCTGACTGGTTATTCCCGTCAGCGTGACTATCGCAAGCTCCTAGTTGCACCTGTGAATATGCGCGAGAAATTCTTAAAACTGATCCATCGCGAAATTGAACATCAAAAGCAGGGCTATCCTTCCTACATCATTGCTAAGATGAACTCATTGGTTGATCCTGAGATAATCTCGGCTCTATATGAGGCTTCGCAAGTTGGGGTAAATATTGATTTGATTATTCGCGGTATTTGCTGTGTTCGCCCTAAGGTGAAAGGACTGAGCGATCGCATAAGGGTAATCAGTGTAATCGGTCGTTTTCTAGAACATTCACGCATCTTCTACTTTAGTAATGGCGGCGAAGAGCAAGTATATATCGGTAGTGCTGACTGGATGCCGCGTAATCTTGATGCAAGGGTTGAGGTGATTACCCCTGTTGAGGAAGGATCTCTGATCAAAGAACTCAAGCAGATTCTCGAAATTATCCTAGCCGATAATCGTCAAGCTTGGGATCTTAAAGCAGATGGAACCTATATTCAGCGATCTCCCAAGGATGGAGAGCCTGAAATGAGCTCACAAAAGCACTTTATGTCTCAAGGGCGACCTGAATTCGCATAATAAAAAAGGCTCCCTTTGGGAGCCTTTTTTATTATGCGAATTCCTTCGGTTTTACACCTAATTTTTGGAACATCTCTGCATCATCTTGCCAGTCTGGGTTAGCGGTCGTGAGCAACTTCTCACTGGAGAAGATAGAATTTGCGCCTGCGAGGAAGCAAAGTGCTTGGTCGGAGACACTGAGCCGATCGCGTCCAGCGGAAAGTCTCACAACTGCTTTGGGCATCAGGATTCTCGCGGTGGCGACCATCCGCACTAAAACCAAAGGATCGATCGCTTCAATGTCACCAAATGGAGTTCCCGCAACGGGAGATAATGCATTAATTGGCACAGACTCAGGTTGTGGCGTGAGATTAGCTAATGTGTGCAAAAGATCGATGCGATCGCTATCAGTTTCGCCCATGCCGACGATACCGCCACAACAGACTTGAATACCCGCTTCGGAAACATGCTGAATTGTTTCGAGACGATCGCGATAGGTGCGAGTCGTGATAATTTCGGGATAGAAACTTTCGGAAGTATCGAGGTTATGGTTATAGGCTGTCAAGCCTGCTTTGGCTAAGCGCTGAGCTTGATCTGGACGCAACATCCCCATCGTTACACAGGCTTCCATTTCCATCCCTGCTACGGCTTCGACCATTTGCAAAACCCGCTCAAACTCTTCCCCATCAGGTGCATTGCGCCATGCCGCTCCCATACAAAATCTGGTCGCGCCATGCTTTTTCGCTTCTTTTGCTTGGCTAATCACCTCATCTAGTGGTAACAGGGGATAAGTCTCAACTCCTGTCGGATAGCGAGCACTTTGAGGACAATATTTACAATCTTCAGGACAACGACCTGATTTTATATTCGATAGAGTGCACATCTGTACAGCATCAGTTTGATGATATTGCCGATGTACTGATTGCGCCTCAAAAACCAGAGACAACAAGGGTTTGTTATAAATTTCGGTAACAGATTCAAGGGAAATCAAAAGAATATTTATGCTTACGACATAATGATACAGATCGTCATTGTACTGTGAAGGAATACCGCTTGAGAGTGCGATCGCAATACTTCTTTATGTAAGAGTGTGCCCCTCTGGGGCACACTCTCCTGTACTTTAAGCACTTAAAACTGGTTTACAAGCCTCTATTGTCTGTTCATAATAATTTTGTAATTGACGTGTGGCTGCATCCCAGCCCCACTTTTCAGCTTCTAGACGGGCTTCGATGCACATATATTCATTACGATTTTGCAAAAGATTTTGAGTTGCCAAGGTCAAGCCATTGCTGTCATCAGGCTCAAATAAATAGCCATTAATACCATTGGTGACAATGTCAGGAATCCCACCTGAATTTGCGGCAACAACTGGACAACCAGCCGCCATAGCTTCAAGCAGAACTAAGCCGAGAGTTTCTGTTCGCGATGGGAATAAAAAGGCATCACTAGAGGCAAAAGCTGCGGCAAGATCATCGCCACGTAAATAGCCCACAAAATTGGTTTTAGTATCTGCAAAAATCTTCTCCAGTTCTTGCCGATAGGGGCCATTTCCCACTAGAGCAAGGCGACTATTGGGGATTGCTTCTAGTACTGGCAAAATTTGCTGAATCTCTTTTTCGGCAGAGAGTCTACCAACGTACAGAAATAGAATTTCTTCAGGATGTCCTTGGGTAAGGCGCGATCGCATTTCGGCACTTTTGAATCTTGGATGAAACTGTACAGTATCGACACCACGTTGCCAAAGATCGAGCCGCTCCACACCATGCGATCGCAGTTCGTCAATCATCACTGTCGAAGTACAAAGATTCAGTGCTGCTTGATTGTGAGTGTTTTTGACCAATTCCCACATCACGCCCTCAAGAAACCCCAATCCATAATGCTGCAAATATTGGGGTAAATGCGTGTGATAGGAAGCCATAAGCGGATAGTTCATCGATTTGGCATAATATAGCCCCGCCATGCCCAAAATTGCGGGATTCACAATATGCACAATATCGGGGTTAAATCTCTCAAGCGCATTACCTATTGAAGGGCGTGGTAAGGCTACTTTTAGTTCTGGATATAGGGGGAAGTCAAAGGCTGATACACCATAAATCTCTGCCCCACAAT
>JBIKYZ010000230.1:0-7967 GCA_044354985.1 Pseudanabaena sp.
CCTATGTGCTACTCTTGGTTTAGTTTCGATGAAGCAATTACGTTCAAACTTTGTTTCAGTATACATTCTCAGACTCTTTTATCTAAATCAAATCTCTGGATTTTCTATCTGCGTAAGGTGAGTTATTCAATGCAAATCTCGTAGTTGTTTCCCATGGTACTCAAGCCGATCCAATTCTCAACTATGGCAATCAAAAAGCACTTGATTTATGGAAGATGGATTGGCACACTTTTATTTCAACACCATCACGATATACTGCTGAGGTAATGGAACGCAGTGAAAGAGAACAGCTTTTAGCACAGGCAAAATCGCGAGGATATATTAGTAATTATCGCGGGATCAGGATAGCGAGTACAGGCGATCGCTTCTACATTGACCAAGCGATTATCTGGAATGTAGTAGACGAAGAAGGGAAACTTTGGGGGCAAGCCGCAACTTTTCGCAACTGGGAAGCAATTTAAACCTCAAAAATTGAGATGGGGTTTGCGCTATCTCTATTTTTGGTAACTCCTGTAGCGGCAGCTATATATTAAAATTATTTACAATTGAATAAGATTCAATACAGAATCGTTACGACGCTATATCTAAGAAATTCCTAAGAACAGAACTATGATTGTCGCAATCCCTGAACCATTTAAAACTGTGGTGACCTTTGCTCACCCACTGCTGATGCTCGCAACTTTATTTTTAGCACTTTATGCAGGTTATATCGGCTGGCAGTATCGCAAAATTCGCAGCACTGAGGGGGAAGAGAAAAAAGCTCTGATCGCCAAACGGTACAATATTCTTCACCACAAGCTTGGATCGGTATTTTTGGTATTGATGGTCGCTGGCGCAGTCGGCGGTATGGCTGTTACTTATAACGATAGTGGCAAGTTATTTGTGGGCGCACATTTGTTAGCTGGTCTAGGTTTAGCATTTTTAGCAGCCCTGTCGGCTGCTTTTGCGCCAATATTGCAACAGGGCAAAGAATGGGCAAGGATAACTCATATCACTGTAAATACTGCCTTGATTGGTATTTTTGCGTGGCAAACCTTCACAGGTTGGCAAATCGTACAGAGGATTTTAGAAAAAATGTTTAAAGCTGCCTAATATCGCTAACCTAAAAGAGAATTGCGGCGCGATGCGCCGTAATTCTCTTTTAGATAATTTCGCAAAGCTCCTTTTTGGCTTAACGATAGTTCGTGAATTGAAGCGCGAGGGGAAAGTCTTCTGCTTTTACGAGTTGAATGATTTCTTGGAGTTCGTCTTTCGATTTGGAAGTAACCCGTAAAGCATCGCCTTGGATAGAAGCTTGAGCTTTTGGGAAAGCATCACGAATAATTTTAGAAAGTTTTTTTGCTTGATCCTGTTCAATGCCTTTTTTTAGCTTAATAATTTGCACGACCCGATTACCACTAGCCGAATCAATTTCGCCGTAGTCAAAGATTTTTAGAGATAAGCCTCGTTTGATCGCTTTAGATTGCATCACATCGACCACAGCAGTGAGCGTCATTTCACTATTAGTGTTAATCGTTATCGATTCTTTTTCAAGTTCAACTTCTGTTTTGGTACTTTTTAAGTCATAGCGACTGACTATTTCACGGCGTGTTTGATCGATCGCATTGACAAGTTCTTGATGATCAAAATCGCTAACCACATCGAATGAATAACTGGAAGTCATAGATTTACTTTAGATTAGATTTTTAGATTTTATTGCGTAATGTATCCCATCGTACCAAAAAACTAATAACAGAAAGTTCGTGCAAAGCGCCAACTTTCTGTTATTCCCATAGGCGCTTGCCTTCTGCACCTTGCAAGCGATCGTGGGTGTCACGTAAAAGCTTCGGGATATCTAAATTTTCTGGACAACGTGGCAAACAATCACCACAGTCTGTACAGCGAATCGCTTTACGTCCTGGGAACCAATGCCCAGCATTTTCAAACATTTTGTAGCGATACTTGCCAAATTCCACCATATCAAAACTGACAGCTAAGTTTCTTAGGCGTAACACTTCAGGAATATTGATATCTTCAGGACAAGGCAAGCATTCGTAACACTGGGAACAGCGATCGCCTTCTAGAATTGTATAGCGGCGATTAATGCAATCAAGAACTGCTTGCTCTAACTCGGACATTGGTTCATCATTGTCCCACGCATCCTGATGGGAGTCGATTTCGGCAGGATTAGCTGCGCCGAGGCTGAGAGTATGTACACGGGGATCGCTGAGCAGGAAGCGATCGCACATATAGAGAGCCGTAAATGGATAGCTTATACCTGCTAATTCCTCCGAAGGGTTATACAGCATTCCGCCTTTATCCGACGGCGAGATGATGAATACACCCATGTCTTTTTCATGGGCAAGCTGCACGGCGGCAGCATTACGCTGGTTGAAAAAATAATAATGTAAGTTGATCGATTCAAATAAATCGGTGTTGATCGTATTGAGAATTACATCAAGAGGTGCATGGGTGGAGAATCCGACATGACCAATCATTTTTTGATCGACTGCTTCTCTGACTGCTTTCATGCAGCCATTTGGA
This sequence comes from Pseudanabaena sp., assembly GCA_044354985.1. Taxonomy (GTDB): domain Bacteria; phylum Cyanobacteriota; class Cyanobacteriia; order Pseudanabaenales; family Pseudanabaenaceae; genus Pseudanabaena. The sequence goes on from JBIKYZ010000230.1 coordinate 2,524, forward strand.
TCTGTGACTAGATCAAGATGCTCTTGTAAGTTAATTCCATGAATATCAAAGTTATCGATATAGTCCACATTCAGCTTTTTGAGGGACTGCTCGATCTGGCGACGCATCGAGTCAGCGTCTTTGGTGGGCGAAATTTTGGTAGTTAGATAAAAGCGATCGCGTTGTTGACTCAATCCATTTCGCATTGCCTTACCAATAAATTCTTCGCTCTTGCCATAGCCTTGGGCAGTTTCAATATGATTGATGCCAACTTCTAAGGCTCGCGCGATCGTGCGATGGGCATTCTCCGCCGATTCCATATAGCGCATCGCCCCTAATGAAAAGACTGATAGGAGCATCTCAGTTTTGCCAAAACGACGGTAGCGCATAGTAAATACCTAGATTATTCAAAATAACGGCGTATTGCGCCGTTATTTTTTTTAAAACTGACGACGGGCGAATATAAGAATAGCGATCGCTAAGGTCAACAAGGCATAACTCAAAATATAAACGCCATTGTTAAACATATCTGGAAAGCTTGGCAGAATATTATAAACTGCTTCGTTTTTGAGGTTAGCACGGGATAAATCAGGCAAAATCATATAAAAAGTCCGCGTTACTGTCTGCAAACCAATATTTTTAGAAATTTCGCCTAGTAGCAACAAATCACGACTAAAATTTCCGATTAAATAGGCGGCTAGGGTCATCAAAGAGGCAATTAGCGAACCTGAAAAGGAACCAAATAAAATTGCGATCGCTCCTAGCAACATAATTTGCCAAAAAATAAAAAAGTTAGCCACGAGAATCGCAGGAATTGGAATCGGAATATTTTTTATTGCCATCAGGGCAATAAAAATAACAGTCATAATCGACACCAACGCCCCAACCACGGCAGTTAAGCCCAGATGCTTTCCTAACACAAATTCAGTGCGGTGCATTGGCTTAGCAATTAAAATAAAAATTGTGCGCTTATCGATCTCTTTATTAATGAGATTTGTGCCAACCAATACCGCCACAATCAAACTCACTACCTCGATCGCCGCAATACCAACATCAACGATCATCTTTGCCGATGAGTCATAGGAAAACTCTGGCAGCATCAGCATCGCTGACACTACGATCACGGTATATAGCAAAGATAAGTAAAGTACCTGTTCGCGCACAGTTTCGCGAAATACATTGGTAGCGATCGCCCAAACGCGACCTAAACTTAGACTCAGATTTAAGCTCAAGTTCATCGGTCTATACAATCCTCATACGTCCAACATAGTTGCATTTTACCGCACAATTAGAGGAGCTATAGCTTCTCTAATTTGCGGTGTGCTAACAACCTATGAAAAACTTGCCATCAATTCTTCCCTTTATCCAAGAGTTAACTAAGCAAGTGGGCGATCGCCTGCTTGCAGATTTTGAACAGGCGCGAGTAGCGATCGCTAAGGACGATGGCAGCCTTGTGACGAAAAGCGATCGCTGGGCTGATGCCTATATCAAGGCTGCGCTCGAGAAAGAGTTTCCTGAATTTGGTGTGTTAACTGAAGAATCAACCCAAATCTTGCCCGATCGCGAATGGGCTTGGGTCGTCGATCCCCTTGATGGCACGACCAATTTTGCAAGGGGAATTCCGATTTGGGGCATATCTTTGGGGCTATTGCATCACGGTACACCCGTTTTTGGTTATGTCGCGATGCCACCATTACGCCAAAATATTTACGGCTGGTCAGATGAGCATGGTTCAGCAGCCTTTTTTAATGATCAGCCGATTAATTTGCCTGAAGTTTCGCCCGATCTTGATGCGCTTGGCAATTATTTCTTTAGCGCCTGTTCTCGCAGTCTCGAAAAAATGGGTCGCTCGAAGTTCCCCTTTAAGCTGCGGATGTTGGGTGTGGCTAGCTATAACATTTTGACGGTTGCGATCGGCTCCACCATTGGCGCTGTCGAAGCTACTCCCAAAATTTGGGATATAGCGGCTGTATGGGTGATTCTGAAAGAGATCGGCGCTGTCTGGGTTCCCTTAGAAGCTTCCCCAAATATCTTTCCATTAGAAAAGGGCAAAGATTACAGTCAGAAAAATTTTCCAACTTTAGTAGTTAGTCATGCTGAGCTTTTACCAATGGCACGAGAAATAACAAAACCTTTTACCCTTTAGTAGCAATGCGATCGTCAAATACAAAACATTCACCTTGCCAGAGGCTTTCTTCGGGAGGGACTTCTGCTAAATATTTGAGAATGCCACCTTTGAGATGATAAACCTCATCAAAACCTTGAGCTAACATATATGCACTCGCTTTCTCGCAACGGATTCCACCTGTGCAGAACATGGCGATTTTTTGTTGCTTATTAGTACTGAGATTATCTTCCACATATTTAGGAAACTCGTAGAAGAAATCTAAATTAGGATTGAGAGCACCTGTAAAAGTTCCAAATTCGACTTCATAAATATTGCGCGTATCAATGACTAACACATCAGGATCACTAATTAACTGATTCCAATCTTGAGGATCTACATAGGTTCCCACTTCTTTACTAGGATCAATATCGGAAATCCCAAACTTCACAAGTTCTTTTTTGAGCCTTACTCTCAGCTTGTTGTAAGGCATGACATCAGAAGTAGTTTCCTTATGTTCTAAATTATGTAAACGGAGATCTGCTCGTAAGTAACTCAAGAGAGCGTCGATACCTTCTCGACTGCCTGCGATCGTTGAGTTAATCCCTTCTTGCGCTAATAAAATTACACCTTTGAGTTCGTGTCTATTGCAAAAATCTGTAATTGGAGAACGCATGGATTTGTAATCAGTTAGATCCGCAAAATGATAGAACGTAGCAACAACAAAAGGCTCAGATTTTTCCAAGTACTTTACGAGAGACTTTTCCATTACAAAATTAGTTAATTTTTCACCACGACAAGCTACTTGTTGCTCCTTGACCACAGCAAATCCGCGACTTTTAAAGAAGGCTCTTGCAGTAATACTTACTTCCACAAATAAACGTTCTATTTTTAACTCTAGAGCCTTAGCCTCGATCTCGCGATATAGCCTTGTGCCAACGCCACAGCGCTGATATTCCTTATGGCAATAGAAACAATCAATATGACCATCAGTTTCTAATTGAGCAAAACCAATGATTTTGCTTTCTTCTTCAGCAACGTAGGTAAAGTTACTAGTACAATTTTCTGTCCAGTCGGTGAAATATAAATCATCAGGAGCCCAAGCTTGAACCTGAGTAGGCGAGTAGTCGCGAATATTTACCTCACGGATCGTGTCATGGAATAACTGCGCGATCTGATCGATGTCTAGTTTCTGAAATAATCGAATTAGCATAGTTTAATCTCAAATATTAAGATGGGTGGCGCATAGCGCCACCCATCTTATACAATAACGCGATCGCAGGTTGTTTATGTGAGTAAACCCCAAAAAGCAAATCGCCCGCTAAGCAGACGATTTGCTTTTTGGGGGGCTAGCTACTTACCAATACAAAATCTACTAAAAATTTGATCTAAGACAGATTCGGTAACTTCTTCACCTGTGATCTCACCGATCGCACTAATGGCATCTCGTAAATCGATTGTCCAGAAATCAAGTGGCAACTGATCAGCGATCGCAATTTGGACATTAGCTAATGATTGAACAACACGCAATAAACAAGCTTTCTGACGTTGATTGATGGCAACTTCAAGATTTGCTGCTGCGATCTCATCTTGGTGGATACATCTTAAAATCGCCGCTTCAAGATCCTCGATTCCCTGTTGTTGAGAAGCCGCAGTTTTGATTATGGGAATGCCCTCACCCCCCAGCCCCCTCTCCCGCAGGAGAGGGGGAGTAAGAATTTGCTCTTGATCTCCTCTCCCCATAGAAGATTGGGAGAGGGATTCTTGCTCCCCTCTCCCCATGGGAGAGGGGCTGGGGGTGAGGGCAAGATCAATCTTATTCATAACCAAAATCACAGGGCGATCGCACACAGTTGCATATATTTCTGCATCCTTCTCAATCCAGCCCACACTAGCATCAATTACCATCAGCACTAAATCCGCAGACTGAGCAGCTTGGCGTGATCGCTCCACCCCGATCTTCTCTACCACATCTTCTGTTTCTCTAATCCCAGCAGTATCGAGAACTTGAATAGGAATCCCACCAACTACCAATTGTGAATCGACAACGTCACGGGTTGTCCCAGGCAAATCCGTAACGATCGCCCGATCGCTACGGCTCCATGCATTTAACAAACTGGATTTACCGACATTTGGACGACCAACAATCGCCACTTTCAGCCCAGTTCGCAATAGTTCGCCGCGATCGGCAGTTGCTAAAATCTGTTGTGATTCCTGAGAAACTGCGAGAATTTCTGCTTTTACCCATTTCACATCAAGGGGTGGTAAATCATCTTCAAAATCAATTCTTGCTTCAATTTCCGTTAAAACATTCAAGCATTTACTACGCAAATATTTTAAAGACTGCGCGAGTTTGCCACGGAGCGAAGCGATCGCAGCTTGAGCAGCTTGGGCAGACTTAGCTCCAACCAAATCATTAATACTCTCAGCTTGAGTGAGATCGATCCGACCATTCAGAAAAGCCCTCAAACTAAATTCTCCTGCTTCCGCTAGTCTTGCCCCCTGCTCTAGACAAAGATTTAGCACCTGCTGCACTGCCATAATGCCACCATGACAATGAAATTCCACAACATCTTCACGGGTAAAAGAACGTGGCGCTTTCATCAATAACAACAGACTTTCATCGACAATGGCTTTCGTCAATGGGTGCTTCACATAGCCATAGAGAATGCGATGACTTTCCCAAACTTGTTTGCCACCAGCATCAAAAATTTGCTGCGCGATCGCAATCGCGCGATCACCTGACAATCGCACAATACCCACACTGCCCTGTTGTGGTGAAATAGCAGTAGCAATTGCGGCGATCGTATCAGATAGACTCATTGGTTACTCGCAAAAAACTGATAAATGATTTATGTTTACTTACAGCACTTTGTACTCAAAACCGAGTCTATGAATTTGGTAAAAGTGTTTATTTGCAACACTTTTACCAAATTCATTTTAGTTCGTTTGACCAAAAAATCACTGTATTATTGATATAGATTAAGATAAAGATATGATTGTAGCTAAAAACTAAAAACCAATTTTGCGTGGTTGGGGGGGGAGAATATCGCTGACAAGGGAGACTTTTCGATAGTATCAAATCTATTTTTATCTATTTTTACAGCAATTTTCGATCAAACGAACCACAAGAAAATTTTTGAAAGCGTTGCTTTACAATGCTTTCAAAAATTTTCTCGATTTGGGTTTAAGCGCAAAGCCCTGTAACATATTAACTATTTATCTATCTTCGAGCTCAGCAATTCCAAATTCAAAAAGTAGCAAATAATACAGATATAAGTAACTAAATAAAGATAGAGCTTAAAAGATAGCCAAAACAATAACCTCAGCTAGTTAATGCCCCCAACAATCTTAGTTTTTA
>JBIKYZ010000231.1:0-7942 GCA_044354985.1 Pseudanabaena sp.
ACTTAATTCTAAGCTCAATCACTTCGCTCTCAAATCCAAATTATATATCAAGGCTTTGCAGCAATCTCACTTGGAATGGCAGTCTCTGAAACCTTTTTAGGCTTCTGCGTAACATGAGGCTTTAACTCAGGCTTTTCGCACTCAGACCGATGCGACCCAATTTTGTGCAATTGGTTCAGTTAAAAGTAACTTTGGGCATTTAGTTGCTGCGGCTGGGGTGACAGGGCTGATCAAAACTGCTCTAGCTCTCTATTACAAAAAAATTCCTCCTAGCCTCAATTTTGAATCACCTAATCCAGAAATTGACTTCGCAAATAGTCCTTTTTATGTCAACAATAAGCTAGTTGATTGGGCGACTGGAGAGACTCCCCGAAGAGCGGGGGTTAGTTCCTTTGGTGTGGGCGGCACGAATGCCCATGTCGTGTTAGAAGAATCTCCATCAGTAGAAGTCTCCAGTCCTTCTCGTCCCTTTCAATTATTGCGGTTGTCAGCAAAGACTAGTACTGCTCTAGATCAGACCACGACAAATCTCAAGGAATATTTCACTCATAATGTTGAGACGAACTTAGCCGATGTCGCTTATACCCTAGATCATGGTAGAAAAGCTTACAATCATCGTCGTTTTGTTGTTTGTCGCGATCGCCTAGATGCGATCGCAACATTAGAATCTCTTGATGTGAATCGCAGTGCCACAAGACTAAGTGAAATTCGCAACCCAGATGTGGTGTTTATGTTTCCTGGGCAGGGTTCGCAGTACCTCAACATGGGCAAGTATTTCTACGAGCATGAAATCGTATTTCGGGATGCTGTTAATCGCTGTGCAGAGATTCTCCGTCCTTTGCTAGATCGAGATCTCCTACAAGTTATCTATCCACCCCAGAGCAACGATGGTAACGATGAAGCCGCCACAACTTTATTGCGTCAAACTCAATACACTCAACCTGCTTTATTTACGATTGAATATGCTCTGGCGCTTCTCTGGCAAAGTTGGGGTATTCGCCCCGCAGCGATGATTGGACATAGTATTGGCGAATTTGTGGCGGCCTGTTTATCGGGTGTGTTTTCTCTAGAAGATGGGCTAAAACTCGTCGCGACTCGCGCAAGGATGATGGGTGCATTGCCCAGTGGCTCCATGCTCTCAGTCCGCTTGCCCGCAGATGTGTTGCAAAAGCGTCTGAGTGATGACCTAGCGATCGCGGCAGTAAATGGGGCTTCGCTTTGTGTTGTGGCGGGACCAACTGAGGTAGTTAATAACTTACAGCAACAACTGGAAGCCGAAGAGATTGTTTGTCGAACATTACATACCTCCCACGCTTTCCACTCGCCAATGATGGACCCAATTATTGAGCCATTCGCTGAAATGGTCAAAACTGTTCAGTTATCACCACCCAAAATTCCTTTTGTGTCAACGGTAACGACAGAATGGATCACCGATGCTCAAGCTACTGACCCCATGTATTGGGCTAGTCATTTACGCGCTACCGTTCGGTTTGCAGAGGGTGCTAAAAGGCTATGGGAGCAGCCTGCACGGGTTTTACTTGAAGTTGGTCCTCGTACTACAACCGCAACATTAGCGCGACAACAGGCAAAAGACATCAAACGTCAAATTGCAATTTCCTCATTGGGTAGCACCGCCGATAACGATGCCGAATGGGTTGCCATATTGCAGGCGATCGGGCAACTTTGGCTGGCTGGGGTTGATCTTGACAGAGCCAAGTTTTATGCTGATGAATACCGACATCGCATCCCACTACCCACATATCCATTTGAGCGCAAGCGCTATTGGATTGATCCAAAACCTACAATTGAACCAACACTTACCCTGCCCCCACCTGCTGAACCAATCCCAATTCAGCCCACCGTCGCAATTCAATCACTCCCACCCATCCCATCTTTACAATCCAATCCTACGCCCAATATAGAGGTGCAAGCGCATATTATGACTGAAGCTCGTAAGCAACAACTTATCCCCCAACTTCAAGAAGTTCTAGAAACCACCTCAGGGCTAGAAATCGATGGTAATGATGGCACAACGACATTCTTGGAAATGGGATTGGATTCTCTTTCTCTCACCCAAGTTGCCATGGCTCTGAAAAAGAAGTTCAAGGTTAAAATCACTTTTCGACATTTATTAGAAGATTATCCCAATCTCGATACGTTGTCTGACTTTGTACTGCGATCGCTTCCCCCAGATGCATTCCCCGCTCCTGCCCCTGTCGCAACTCCAGTAGAAGTTGTCTCTACCCCTGCGTCCCCTGCTGTACCTGCTGCTGCAACTTTAGTTGCTAATCCCACACCGATCTCTACCTATACTCCAGCCATGTCTAATTTTGTCGGACAACCTCCTGCCAATGGCAATCATAACAATGGCACTGTACTGCCTTCACTAAGCCCTGAAATGGCTGGTACGATGCAATCTGTGGTGGCTCAGCAACTGCAAATTATGGCGCAACAATTGCAGCTACTCAGTCAAACAGGTGGAACGATTAGTCCTGTGATCGATGCACCTGTAGTTCAGCCGACGGTAGCACCTCCATCTCAGCCCACACCTGCTGCTGCGCCAATCAAGGTAGAAGTTGCAACAGTTACTGAAGCGGAGGAACCTAAACCACGCAAAAACTTTGGACCCGGAGCTAAGATCGAAAAGTCGGTCACGGCTGCGTTAACAGCGGAACAGCAAAAAGCCCTCGATCGCATCATTACCCGTTATATCGCTCGAACTCAAGAATCAAAACGGCAGACACAGGAGCATCGTAAATACCTTGCTGATCCACGCACAGTTTCAGGATTTACACCATTGTTTAAAGAAATGGTTTATCCGATTGTCACCGATCGCGCATCTGGTTCCAAGCTCTGGGATGTCGATGGTAACGAATATGTGGATATCACCAATGGCTTTGGTTTGAACTTCTTTGGTTGGTCTCCAGATTTCGTGACAGAAGCCGTAAAAGCACAGCTAGATAAGGGCATTGAAATTGGACCACAAACTCCCCTAGCAGGTAAAGTTGCCAAACTCGTTGCCGAATTTACAGGCATGGAACGAGTAGCTTTTTGTAACACGGGTTCGGAAGCGGTAATGGCAACCTTACGTCTAGCTCGAACAGTGACGGGACGTGATCTCGTGGCGACCTTTGCTGGGGATTATCACGGTACTTTTGACGAGGTGCTTTACCGCCAAGGACCCAAGCTAAAAACTTTGCCCGCAGCTCCTGGAATTTTGCCCTGCATGTTTGAGAATCTACTGGTATTGGATTACAACACTCCTGAGTCTTTACAGATTCTGCGCGATCGCGCCGATGATTTGGCAGCGATTTTAGTGGAACCAGTTCGCAGCCGTGATCCAAATCTACAACCCAAAGAGTTTTTGCAAGATTTGCGGACTTTAACTGAGCAATCTGGAACTGCATACATCTTTGATGAAGTTGTGACAGGCTTCCGCGTTCACCCAGGTGGTGCTCAGGCTTACTTTAATATCCAAGCTGACATGGCAACTTACGGAAAAGTGGTTGGTGGTGGCTTACCGATTGGGATTGTAGCTGGTAAAGCTGAATATATGGATGCCCTTGACGGTGGATTCTGGCAATATGGTGATAACTCTATTCCTGAAGTTGGAGTTACTTTCTTTGCAGGAACCTTTGTACGTCATCCTATGGCTCTAGCCGCCGCCGAGGCTGTTCTCCATAAACTTAAGGCAGGTGGACCAGACTTGCAGCGATCGCTTGCTGACAAGGTCAGTAAATTTGCAACTCATCTTAACCAATACTTCAAGCAAATTGAAGCGCCAATTGAGATTGCCCACTTTAGTTCTTATTTCTATATCAACTATCCCCATGAAAGTCCCTATGCCAGCTTGATATTCTATTTACTGCGCGAAAAGGGTGTCCATGTTTGGGATCATCGTCCTTGTTTCTTTACCTTATCCCACTCCGATGCTGATATCGAATTTGTCATTAGAGCGTTTAAAGATACTGTTGCCGAAATGCAGATGATTGGATTTTTACCGCAACCAAAGAATATTTCTAACGGCAATGGCGGATTTGATCGCAATCGTCCACCCCAACCAGGTGCGCGTTTAGGGCGTGATCCTGAAGGTAATCCTGCTTGGTATATTCCTGACTTAGAGAATCCTGGTAAATATCTGCAACTTGGAGGTGTTTCGTAAAGATATTCTGCTTTGGCTGGAGGATATGCTAACGCATATAAAGATGGTTCTTTTTCTTCGTTTTTTCAATATAATTTTGTCTGTTATGCGACCAACACTTATACCATTTGGTATTTACATCAAATGGAAATTTCTTGTCATCTTCCTTTTAGCCACTTTAACTACTTTTCTGCTTCATTTAGGATGGACAAAATGGTTGTTATCTGTTCCTCAACCATTGCCACAACAATCAACTATATCTACTGGGAAAAAGAATCGTCTTGAACGTGGCATCTATTACGAAACATCAGTTCCAATAACTGATACAGCCAATCATATCTTAGCCAATTATCGAATGTGGATTCCCAATGGAGTAGAAACACTTCGTGGTGTGATTGTTAGGCAGCATGGATGTGGCGGTGAGGGGCTTGTTTACGCAAACGATTTACACTGGCAAGCCCTAGCAATTAAGCACCAATTAGCAATTATCGGAACTAAATATCAAACAGTTGGTATATATCCTGACGATCCTTGCGATAGCTGGGCTGTCATTGACCGGGGCTCCGAAGATGCTTTTCTAAAATCTCTTAATGAATTTGGGCAAAAGAGTCGCCATCCAGAATTAGGTAAGCTTCCATGGGTTTTATGGGGATATTCTGGTGGAGCCGATTGGGCAGTACAAATGTCTCACAAGTATCCCGATCGCACGATTGCATTAATAGCAATGCGAGGAGGTGGTGTTAATATCTCTCATTCAGAACCTCTTAAACTCCTTACCTCAGATATCAATCCAAATGTTCTTGGAATGCCAGTTCTGTATGCTTTAGGAGCAGACGAAGCAGTTGGCACAATCTATTTCAGTGAAGGGCTTGACTTACCCAGACAAGTTTTCTCTCGGTTTAGAAAAGCTGGCGCGCTTTGGGGTCTCGCTCTAGAAGCGGATATGGGGCATGGATCTACCGATACAAGGCTTATCGCCATTCCTTACTTAGACTCGATTTTAACCACTCGGCTGACAAAAGATAGTCAAAAGCTCCGTCAACTTGATGAATCTCAAGGTTGGTTGGCTAATCCAGACACCCATGAAATAGCTCCAGTCAGTAACTACAAGGGAGATCCTTTACATGCAACGTGGTTACCAAATGAAGAAACCGCATATAAATGGCAGGCATACGTTTCTAATCCAAATTTATTTGAGAAAGCTAGGTATAGTTTTTGCTCACATAAAGGTTTTGTTACTCTCATAGGCGCACCTCATCTATATCAAAGCTGTTATCCAGACAGAGTTTCTCAGACTCGAAAGCCTAATGCACCAGATGATTTGCGTGCTGTAAGAATCGGAGCAACTGAGGTTGTCTTAAATTGGGGTTTCACCCCAGACCTTGAAAATGGATTGCCAAAATTTCGGGTTTATCGTAACAACGCTCTAATCGCAACATTACAGGGACAAGAACGCGATGGTTCTGACGCTCCAATATATCCACATGTAGTGCTTGAGTTTCGAGACAAAGCTGCTGGAGAAAATGCTATCTATGCAGTATCTGCATTCAATAGTTTAGGTGGAAATATTTCTCAGTCTGCAAGTATAATTCCTTAGCAATGAATAAATAATAGTATTTGGTTTTGCAGTATACCATTCTTAGTTCATTGGATGATACTAATTTCTATGTTGAGTAGGGGATAGTTGGTAGGAATTGAATTGACAGATCCATTTTAAAAAATATATTAGATGAATAGCTCCAAATTTTAGAAGTGCAAATTCTTTTGTTAAGCATTAAAAATAACAAGAAAGAGTGCTAAATGAGGTTCTTTAATTTATCTCTGAGTTATATCAAATCACAAGGTGGCTTATCTATCTTGTGATTTGATATAACTCAATCATTGCTATTTATTACCAACTTAATCCATGAAACTAAATCCTGCATTATTTAAAAACTTACTATTTATATATAGCCGAGAAATTGTATAGCCATTTCTTGGCTACAAAACCATTAGTTTGACTTATTTATAATTTGTGAAAGTACAATAATACTTTTGTGGATTGGCACTAAATGTATGATTTTTTCTTCAAGCTTTACAATACAGCAGTAATCATGAGAAAATATGGATAGTATATTTACTCATGATTACTGCTGTATTGTAAAAGTAGATTATCTTAAGTATCAAAAAAATTATAGCAAGAAATATATATAAGATTCTCAACTATTGTCATCGTAAATCATTAATAGGAAGTATAAATTATGAATTCTTCATCAGGTACTCAACCCAAATTTACTACTGTTGACTTTAATCCTTTCGCAGATGGAGAATTACTTTTAACAGCACCAGCGACCGAATCTCAAAAAGAAATTTGGGCTTCAGTGCAAATGGGTAGTGATGCTAACTGTGCCTACAATGAATCACAGAAGTTGTGGTTAAGAGGAATACTTAATACAGATGCTTTAGGGTTAGCTTTGCAAGAGCTAGTTCTTCGCCATGAAGCTTTGAGAACAACCTTTAGTCCTGATGGAATTAATCTTTGTATTGTGGCTTCACTCAATCTTAAAATTACAGAAATCGATCTTTCTGGATTGGATTCGGGGGAACGAGATACTAAGTTAGCGGATTTGCTAAAGCAAGCTGTAGAGAATCCATTCGACCTTGAGCATGGTCCATTGATTCGGGTACAGCTAATTAAGACTCAAGATCAGGAAAATCTTCTACTATTGACGGCACATCATATTATTTGTGATGGCTGGTCTTGGGCTGTGCTAATGACCGATCTTGGCAAGTTATATACCTCCTTAAAAAATGGAGAAACGCTCGACTTAGAAGAACCAGAAAATTTTAGTGAATATGCGATCGCCCAACAAGAAGCTAAGGGTAGTGAAGAAGAAATCGAGACTGAAGCATATTGGTTAAACCAGTTTTCTGATTCTATTCCTGTTTTAGACTTTCCCACCGATCGCCCTCGTCCACCAGTTCGCACCTTCAACGCTGCTCGTAAAGATTGGGATTTAGATCCTGCTCTAGTTAGCAATTTAAAGCAATTGGGAAACAAGCTAGGATGCAGTTTTACAACTACTTTGTTGACCAGTTTCGAGGTGTTTCTGCATCGGTTAACTGGAAGCAATGAAATTATGGTGGGGATTCCTGCGGCTGGACAGACTGCGACAGGAAATTATCAGCTAGTAAGTCATTGTGTCAATTTGCTTCCTTTAAAGAGTTGGGTGGATGGAAACCAAGCATTCAGTGACTACTTACAGATACGCCGACCAGTCATTTTGGATGCCTACGATCACCAATTATTTACCTTTGGTAGTTTAGTAGAAAAATTGGCAATCCCTCGCGATACCAGTCGCATTCCACTTGTACCAATTACATTTAACCTCGATCAAGGCTTAGATAACGATCGCCTATTGTTTGAGGATCTCAAAGTAGAGTTCTCTACTAATCCTCGTAGTTATGAGAACTTTGAAATATTTATTAATGCCACAGAGTTGCGGGGCAAGGTTACTTTAGAATGTCAATACAACACCAACTTGTTTGATGCAGCAACGATTCGTCGTCGATTGGCGGAGTTTGAGACTCTATTGATTGGGATTGTGGCTGCTCCTGATACCACTATTGACCGTTTACCGCTCTTACCAGAAACTGAGCTACAGCAACTAACATCATGGAATCAAGCTCCAGTAGATTACTCATGTTACGCAGAAGCCTAAAAAGGTTTCAGAGACTGCCATTCCAAGTGAGATTGCTGCAAAGCCTTGATATATAATTTGGATTTGAGAGCGAAGTGATTGAGCTTAGAATTAAGTTTGA
>JBIKYZ010000043.1:0-24809 GCA_044354985.1 Pseudanabaena sp.
TGGCAAATACTACTATCTTAGTACTCCTAAATCATTAGTGCTTCGATTTCTCATGCCCAATATTTGGGCATCTCTTAATGTGCCGTTCATCCATTTTTTGCTTCAATTTTTTCCAAACTCCAATATAGAGCTAAATCGCCATTTACTGGAGCGCTTTATTTCCCTATTAGACCTGGATTCTACTTCGATTAAATCTCATCCTAGATTCCCAGACCTTTGTTCTTACGGCTCTATTGTTTACTGATTTTGTCCGAAGTATTGTTCCTTCTTAGGACTACCAATAAAAAAGGCAGCGCGAAGCGCTGCCTTTTTTATTTAGCCTAGCGCAGGGATAACTCTGGGTAGTTCAAGGCGTTGTTGAGCCGCAGCAGGACGACGGGTACGACCTGAGAGACGGAAACTGAGGCTTTGCAGCTCGATATGCAATTGGCGGTTTTCTTTTTGCAGTGCTTCAATCTTTTGTTTGATTGGAACAATCCGTTCGGCAAACTTTGCGCGATAAATATTTGGTAACTCCTGTACTACCTGCTCTAGCATCCGATTGCGATCGCCCATTTCTTGGATAGTGTGTCGCAATTCTAAGGCTTCGCGATCGCGATCTTGGATTAGGGCTTGAGATAAAATTAGTTGATTTTCAACCATAGCAAGCTTTTCTGCCAAACAGCGCATCTCTTCTGAATGATGCTCATGTACCTCCGCATTTGGCAAAAAGGCTGTATTTCCCTTTACCAAACGAAAAAGCTCTTCAGAAAGCTGTTGTACTAACAGATCCTTTTGTTCTAGATCAACCTTAAGTAAATTAATTTCCTTCTGAAGGTCGGCTGTCATGTCTTCTGAGGCATTTGCGAGGGCATTTACTGTGGCATTCATAGGTGCAATTCATTTAGGGAATTTAGGCTAAGATATATATCATAGAAGTACTCAGTTGGCAATTTATATTTATTCCCGACAGCAATTCTTATGATGAAAATCGACTTTGAGACAAGTTCGCCAGCGGCGAACTTGTCTCAAAGTCGATTTTGTTTTTTTAGCCAGCAATTCTTAATTAACCCAAGTTGCTACCTATTCGCTCAAAACATAATTTAAAGTAAAAAATACTAGATATTTACATGGCAATGGCAGTATTTAGGACTTAGCTAGGTTGTTTTGCACCTGTTTTGAGGTGGTTTTTAATAGGTAGCAACTTGGGTTAATTATGAAAACGATTTTGGTGTTTCCAGTACATTTGGCGCTGGAAACACCAAAATCGTTTTTTTGAAAGCCCACCTTAGGTGGGCTTTCAAAAAAAACGATTTATATGAGACAGATTTTGTTCTTTTAGCATCTACGATCCTAAAAGAACAAAATCTGTCTCATATAGAATTGCTAGTGACAAACATTATTTATCCACTAAAATGATTTTTTTGTGCGATAATTTTAACTTAAATCTAAATGCATAAAGAGCTTTTCTTGTGAGCTTGATATATGAACATGTGGCAATTTAAAGATGAAATTTTGAGCTTAGTGCAAAAATACAAGCCCCATGTCGATTTTTTTGCGATTCGATTGGAGCGATCGCATGGTGCTGATATTTTTTTACGCAGTGGTAAAGTTGAAACTTTGAGTACAGGTATTTCGATTGGTGGACAGGTGAGAGCCTGTCATCGGGGCGGATGGGGATTTGCGAGTTTTAATGATCTACATAGTTTGGAAGCCAAACTCAAGGAAGCGATCGCATCGGCAAAATGGGTTGGTTGTGAAGAAACGGTACTTGCAGCTGTCGAGCCTGTACAAGCAAAGGTATCTCTGATTAAAGAAAATCCGTATCAAATTGAACTCATTGACAAAAAGAATTTGTGCGCCCATTACACCGATATTTTGAGCTCGGTTTCTGATCGCGTAGTTAGTACGTCTGTTCGCTATGGAGACTGCACGCAGCAGGTAGTTTTTGCTACATCCGAAGGTACGATGATTGAGCAAGAATGGGCTGACTGGGAATTACGATGCTCCGCGATCGCAAGGGATGGAGAAACAATCCAAACTGGTCGCGAAACTTTCGGTTCAAGAAGTACTTATACAGATTTGCTCAATTTGGATCAACAAGTAATTGGTGCGGCTCAACGTGCTCTTAGTTCGCTAGATTTACCCACTGTGCAAGGGAATACTTACACAGTTGTCATTGATCCGATTTTGGCAGGATTGTTTGTGCATGAAGCATTTGGACATCTATCTGAAGCAGATATGCTCTACGAAAATCCCGACATGTTAGAAACCATGAGCATTGGAAGAAGATTTGGCTCCACGGATTTACAAATTTTTGACGGAGCTGCTAATCCTGACCATCGCGGTAGCTATCTCTATGACGATGAAGGTGTACCTGCGACGACAACACAATTAATCGAAGATGGCGTATTGGTTGGAAGATTACATTCGCGGGAGACAGCAGGTAAATTGGGTGAAAAAGTAACTGGTAATGCGCGATGTTTGGATTATCACTATCCGCCGATCGTGAGAATGACAAATACTTGGATTGGTCGAGGTCAAACTCCTGTTGTGGATTTATTTAACGATATTCCGCTTGGTGTTTATGCCAAAAACTGGCAAGGCGGTATGACGAATGGAGAAATGTTTACCTTTACCGCAGGTGAGGCTTGGATGATTCGCAATGGTAAAATCGCTGAGCCTGTCAAAGATGTGACGCTTTCAGGAAATGCTTTTGAGACATTACAGGATATAGAGGCGATCGGCAATGACTTTGTATGGGATGAGTCAGGTGGTTGCGGCAAAGGCGGACAGAGTGGTCTAGCAGTTGGTTGTGGTTCGCCAAGCTTAAGAATTAAGAATGCGATCGTCGGAGGTGATGCTCATGGCTAAAGTAAAGACAGAACTCAAGGAAGTTAACCTTCAATTAGTACAAACGATCGCAGATCAACAACTAACTGAAGATCGCTTGAATTTGCAGCTCAATCGCTTAAGGCTGATGTACGATTTTGTGTCAGCGTTGAATGCTGCGCAATCAGTTAATGAAATTTATCAAATTGCGATAAATGGAATCTGTACTGCTCTACGAACTTCGCGTTCGGCAGTGATTACAACTAATGCTAACCATTGTTTGAAATATCAGGAATCTGTAGGAATTAGCCAAGATTACAGGCAATCTATCGAATCATTCTTTGAAGATTTATCTCATCAAGTTGAACTTAAATTCAGAACTTTTCCTTACTGTGCGATATTGCCTAGCGATCGCATCTTACAAAATATATGCCAAGCTGAAAGTATCGGAGCCTTAGCCGTATTTCCCTTAGAATACGAACGTCGTCATTTGGGAGATATTGTCGCGTATTTCGATGCGCCAAGGCAATTTACAGAAGAAGAAGTCCAGTTAACACAGACAATTGTTACTTATGTTGCGATCGCGCTAACCCGAAAACAAGCCGAACTAGCACTTAACAGTAGCCAACAATTTATTCAACGGATTGCAGATACTACTCCTAACATTCTCTATATTTACGATATTGAAGAACATCGAAATATATACTGCAATCAAGCTATTACTCATCTTCTGGGATATACTCCCTCAGAAATTCAGGCAATGGGTAACCTGCTATTGAATAAGGTTATTCATCCTGATGATTTAGAAAGAGTAAAAGAGCATTACGAACATATTCAGAATAGAAAATCCGAAAAAAATCCTGAAGATTTATTTGTCTTTGAATATCGAATGCGAGATATTCATGGCAAATGGAAATGGTTTTATAGTCAAGAAACTGTTTTCTTCTGTAATGCTGATGGTACTGTTAAGCAGACAATTGGTGCAGCATCAGATATCACGAAGTTAAAAGAAGTTGAAGCAAGTTTGCAATCTTCACTTGCGGATAAAGAGGTACTATTAAGAGAAGTCCATCATCGGGTTAAAAATAATCTTAGTGTGGTTGATAGCTTACTATCGATGCAAGCTCGGTATATAAGTGATGCAGAAGCTTTGAGAGCAATTTCCGATAGTCAACGACGGATTCATACAATGTCGTTAATTCATGAACAGTTATATCAATCTCATGATGTAGATAAGGTTGATTTTTGTGAATATCTACAGCGTCTAGTTGGTAATCTGTATAGTTCCACAAATTTTAATACTAGCCAAGTTGAATTAAAATTAGATATTAAGCCAACTCAATTGAATATTGATACAGCAATTTCCATGGGATTAATTGTGAATGAACTATTAACAAATGCTTTTAAGTATGCATTCCCAAATAATAATGTAGGCTTAATTGAAGTGGTTTTATATAAATCGAAGGATGATGACAACTTACATTTAATCATTCGTGATAATGGAGTTGGGATTCCTGAAAATATTGACTTTAAAGCAACTGCTTCTCTTGGTTTAAGACTAGTACGTATTATGACTCAACAATTGCGAGCTAGTTTAGATTTATCTTGTTCATCTGGCACAAGTTTTCATTTTACTTTGAACCCCAAGTTATGCAAAACCTAAAACATATCAATGTAAACATAATTTCCGCGCCAAAGTTTAATAGGATCAATAATATAGCTATCCTCAGCAGATTGTGAGAGTGCGCTCCAGAGGGGCATAAATAGCTGGGCATAGTCTGCACCGTCCGCTAATCGGGCGGTGCAGATTGTGCCTCAGACTTTTTAATTGTGCCTAGGTACTTACTCTCGCAATCTGCTATATCTCAATTACAGAATCAGAAATAACAACGTATGTTATCAGCCTACCGTGACCATGTTGCCGAACGCGCCCAGCAAGGGATTCCCCCTCTGCCCTTGAATGCCCAGCAAGCTTCGGCACTTTGTGATTTATTGCAAAAGCCTCCAGCAGGTGAAGAAGAATTTTTACTATCGTTACTACGCGATCGCATTCCCCCAGGAGTCGATCAGGCAGCCTATGTCAAAGCAGGATGGCTAACTGCGATCGCTAAGGGTGAAGTAACATCACCATTAGTTACAACATCAAGAGCCGTGGAATTGCTCGGCACGATGGTCGGCGGCTATAACGTGCATACTCTTATCGATTTGCTGGAGAATGATGATTTAGGCGAACTTGCTGCAACTGCTCTCAAGAAGACTCTACTTGTATTTGATGCTTTTAATCAAGTTTTGGAATTATCCAAAACTAACGCTAGAGCTAGAGGCGTAATCGAGTCATGGGCAGCAGCCGAATGGTTCACTAGTCGCCCTATATTGCCTGAAACTGTTACCGTGACAGTGTTTAAAGTCACAGGCGAAATCAATACCGACGACTTTTCACCAGCCTCTCAAGCTTTCTCTCGTCCTGACATTCCCCTCCATGCTCTCTGTATGTTGGAATCGATGATGCCAACGGGATTGAAAAAGATTGCTGAACTCAAAGAAATGGGGCATCCTGTCGCCTTTGTTGGTGACGTGGTGGGAACTGGATCTTCGCGTAAATCAGCGATTAACTCGGTGCTGTGGCACATTGGCAACGATATTCCCTTTATTCCTAACAAGCGATCAGGTGGCGTAATTCTCGGCAGCACGATCGCACCAATTTTCTTTAACACAGCTGAAGATGCTGGTGCTTTGCCGATTCAATGCGATGTCTCTAAGTTAGAAACAGGCGATGTGATCACGATTCATACTCGCGTAGGCAAAATCACCAACGCGGCTGGTGAAACTCTCTCTACATTCAGCCTCACCCCCGACACGATCGCTGATGAAGTTCGTGCTGGTGGACGGATTCCTCTGTTGATCGGTCGCAGTCTCACTGCCAAGACTCGTCAAGCAATCGGTTTACCCGCCAGCGATATTTTTATTCTTCCCTCCACACCTACCGATACAGGCAAAGGCTATACTCTCGCTCAAAAGATGGTCGGCAAAGCTTGTGGTGTAGCAGGTGTACGCCCCTATACTTCCTGTGAACCATTGATGACGACAGTTGGTTCGCAAGATACAACTGGCCCCATGACCCGTGACGAGTTGCAAGAACTCGCTTGTTTAGGATTTAGTGCTGACTTGGTAATGCAGAGCTTCTGCCATACTGCCGCCTATCCCAAACCCACCGACATCAAAACCCATAAAGAACTTCCTGATTTCTTTGCAACCCGTGCAGGTGTAGCCCTGCGTCCCAACGATGGCATTATCCATTCTTGGTTAAATAGAATGCTCTTGCCCGATACAGTCGGCACTGGTGGCGATTCTCATACTCGGTTTCCCCTTGGTATTTCCTTCCCCGCAGGGTCGGGACTAGTCGCCTTCGCTGCTGCTTTAGGGATTATGCCCTTGGACATGCCTGAGTCCGTATTGGTGAGATTCACAGGCGAATTGCAAGCTGGTGTCACTCTACGCGATGTGGTGAATGCGATTCCCTATATCGCCATTCAACGTGGATTGCTCACCGTTGAGAAGAAGAACAAGAAGAATGTCTTCGCTGGTCGCATCATGGAAATCGAAGGTTTACCCAATCTGAAAGTAGAACAAGCCTTTGAGCTCACTGATGCCACTGCCGAGCGTTCCTGTTCTGGTAGCACCATTAAGCTCAGTACAGAAACCGTAGCCGAATACTTGCGATCGAATGTCGCTTTAATGAAGAACATGATCGCTCGTGGCTATAGCGATGCCAAGACGCTCTTGCGCCGTATCGCCAAAATGGAAGAATGGCTGGCTAATCCTGTACTGATGGAAGCCGATCCTGATGCCGAATATGCAGAAATCATCGAGATCGATCTCAACGAGATCAAGGAGCCAATCGTGGCTGCACCAAATGATCCTGATAATGTGAAATTGCTCTCGGAAGTGGCAGGCGATCGCGTAGATGAGGTGTTTATCGGTTCCTGTATGACCAATATCGGACATTACCGCGCCGCCGCTAAGGTTCTCGAAAAAGAACCACCTGTTAAAACTCGTCTCTGGATTGCGCCACCCACACGCATGGATGAGTTCCAACTCAAAGAAGAAGGAATCTACAGTACATTTGGTGTCGCAGGAGCCAGAACTGAAGTCCCTGGATGCTCTCTTTGCATGGGTAATCAAGCCCGTGTTGCTGACGGCGCGACTGTCTTCTCCACTTCCACCCGTAACTTCAACAATCGCATGGGCAAAGATGCTCAAGTCTATCTTGGTTCAGCCGAACTAGCGGCAGTCTGTGCTTTACTAGGTAAGCTTCCGACCGTAGAAGAATATCAAGCGATCGTCACTAAGAAGATCGATCCATTTGCTAGCGATCTCTATCGCTACCTCAATTTCGATCAGATCTCCAATTTTGAAGATCAAGGTCGGGTAATTGCATTAGAGGATATGCCGCGCATTGAGGACATCTTGGGTATGCCTGCGATCGCGAAGTAATTTAGTTGATTTGCATATTGCGTAAATGTTAGGGTGAGTCTATAAACGGCTCACCTTAATCTATTTCTCTATAACTGTCTTTCCTAAGTTAAACTGATTGTCTTGATACATCTTGTTGTAATCGCCTTTTCAATTCCAAGTTGCGAATCCATTCTTGCATAGTAACCTTCAAGACTCATTATTGACCAGTGCCTCATTTCCTGCGATTGGTAAGTCATCACTGCTGGGATAATCAAGATTGGGAGCCACATATTTGAAGGAGGTTGTGATTAATAAACTCCTAAAGCTCAGTTAGTTTATGAAGCAAATATACTTAAATACGATAATGATATTAATATGAATATTTGAATTTGACTGTCTTGATATTGTTAGTTCTCATGACTCACAAATTTATTTTATGAGTCAAATTAATTATTTTATGTATCAAAAGCCTTGTGTTGTGGGATTTGTATCTACATTTACAAATATACGATTACGGTACTGAATTAATAGAGAGGAAAGAAATACAAGGGCGTTTGTTATGAATGGAAAGCTACCCTCTCGTAGAAGATTTTTATTATCTATTTCACTTTTCTCTTTGAGTC
Source organism: Pseudanabaena sp. (assembly GCA_044354985.1). Classification (GTDB taxonomy): domain Bacteria; phylum Cyanobacteriota; class Cyanobacteriia; order Pseudanabaenales; family Pseudanabaenaceae; genus Pseudanabaena. Next base: position 7,890 of record JBIKYZ010000043.1, read on the forward strand.
TGATAACCTCTTGTACCAGTGGTGTTGTAACTAATCCTACTAATCCTGCTGCTAATACAGCATCTAGTCCTTCAAGTGAAAAAAGAGTTATTCGCATTGCGATCGCTACGCAAGATCAAACCATTAATACCGCAACAGGCGGTCCAATTATTCGAGAAGAAAAGCTTCTAGAGAAACATTTACCGAAGACAGGTAAATATCAGAATGTCGAATACAAAATTGAATGGTCGAGTCATACATCTGGACCACCAATTAATAACAAGATGTTGGCTAATCAGGTTGATATTGGCATGATGGGAGACTTCCCATTAACGATCAATATGAATACTTTTAAGGACAAAGGTGCTGGAGTAACCAGCATTTACATTGCAACTCTGGCCTATGGGTCTACGGGAGCAGGGAATGCGGTCATGGTTCCTAAGGATAGCCCGATCAAAAGTATTGCTGATTTAAAAGGGAAGCAAGTATCGGTTCCATTTGGCTCAGCGGCTCATGGGATGTTGTTAAAGGCTTTAAAGAATGAAGGACTTGATCCTGCAACTGATGTCAAGCTAGTTAGTCAAGCACCTGAAGTTGGTGGCACAAGTCTCAAGACCAATCAAATTGACGCTCACGCTAACTTTGTTCCCTTTGGCGAGCTATTTCCTTTACGGGGCTTTGCTAGAAAGATTTATGATGGAGCTGAGTCAGGTGTTCCGACGTTTCATGGAGTAGTCGTACGTTCAGATTTTGCCAAGGAAAATCCAGAAATCGTTGTAGCTTACCTAAAAGCGCTCTTGGAAGCTAATAAGATGGTGCGCGAACAACCAGAAGCCTTCTCCATCAAAATGGAGAAGTGGTCAGGCGTTGAGAAAGAAGCTGTTTTTATGTTTCTTGGTCCCAATGGTCTACAGCGAGTCAGTCCTGCAATTCTTCCTATTCACTTAGAAGCTTTGACGAACAGTGTGAATACACTTAAGCAACTCAAAAGGTTGGGAGAAGGTGTTAAAGCCGAGGATTTAACCAAATCTGCTGACGATAGTTTCTTGAAACAAGCTGCTAAAGAACTTGGCATTAACTTTGATGAAATGGTTGCTAGTGCCGAAAATTTCCCGATTACTGGCGCTGATGCTGAGACTAAGCAGGCTATCACAGAACCTAAGTTGGCAGCACAGGTATGGGTAAAAGGCGAAGATAAGGTTAGAAATTACGCTTCCATCAAAAACATGTTAACTGCTTTAGCCAAAATCAAGACTGAAGGGAAAGAAGTTGGGAAAGCGGTATTTGTCCATGATTTCAACAAAGGTTGGAAATTGATTGCTGAAAATGCATTCTTTGTGAAGAAGGGCGATGATATTGCAGCATTTTTAACCGAAAAAGATGCCCAAGCCTACGCCGCTAGTCAAGGAAACGCTCCAGTTATAGCCTTTACTGCGCTCTAAAAACTGCTTCCACGAAACAGAAAAAAGATGATGTTTATATTAGTCTTGCAAATGTCGCATTGCTAATTAGTAAGGCATTATAAACATCATCATTATATTTACTTTATTCATTCTCTATTAATCTATATTTCGGATGTAAGCGATGTCTAATATTCCTTCTGAGCGATCGCTACCTGTTGAGTTTTTAGAAAATTTCACTCTAGCTATAAAAAGTGGGTTTGACAAAATCCCTGAGATTGCAAGTGACGCAATGTCACCGAAAAAACGAAATCAGTTTTTGAGACGAATGTCGTCGCTATTTCTTTTCTTTGGAATTTGGCAATTGCTCTGCACGATTAAATTTCGATTCTGGATTAACTTTTCATTTTTGCCTTCTCCAACAGAAGTCTTTTCGGCAACGGTTAATTTCTTTACCACGAATGCGATGATTCATATCCAGTCAAGCTTGATCAGAGTTTTGATGGGATATCTAGTTGCAACAGTCTTGGGCGTGAGTTTAGGCATTTTAATTGGCTGGTTTCAGAAATTAGAAGATCTGGTGTTCCTGCCGTTAGAATTGTTACGTCCAATCCCTGCTGTAGCATGGATTCCTCTAGCGATTCTGATGTTTCCTGATGCTGAATCGGGCATGATTTACATTACTTTCATTGGCGCGTTCTTCCCGATTTTGATTAGTACGATCAAGGGTGTAGAAGGAGTAGATGTATTGCTGTTAAGGGTCGGTCAATGTCTTGGCGCTAGTCAATGGTATGTATTTAAGGACATTGTTGTACCTGGGGCGATGCCAAATATTGCCAGTGGACTAGTTATTGGCATGGGTAATTGTTGGTTTTGCCTAGTGACTGCGGAGATTTTGGCAGGACGCTATGGTATTGGCTATATCACTTGGGAGTCTTATGTTACCTCTAACTATCCGCCGATTGTAATGGGAATGTTAATTATTGGATTAATGGGTTCCGTTAGTTCTTATTTGGTTGAACAATTGATCCATTTGCTTATGCCTTGGCGGGTTACTAAAAAGAAAACTGCTTAGTGTTTATTTTTAATTTCAACTTTTTAATTTCAACTTTGTTTGGAATTTACTTGTAACTGATATTTAGCAAGGATTTAAGACAATGGCAAAGCTGCTGGAAAATAGCACTCAATCACAGGTAAAAGGGTTAGTACAGATTGAGAATCTATCTGTAGGTTTTAAACGCAAAGGAATATTTACATCGGTTTTAGATAACGTCAACTTAACGATTCAACCAGGGGAATTTATTTGTCTTTTGGGACCATCTGGTTGCGGTAAATCAACGATATTGAATACGATCGCAGGATTTATTAAGCCTACAACAGGGAATGTATTAGTCGATTATCATCGAATCACTAAGCCAGGAGCTGATCGCGGTTTTGTGTTTCAGCAATATTCCCTATTACCTTGGAAAACGACATTTCAAAATGTGGAATTTGGGCTGAAGGTGCGCGGTGTACCCAAGCAAGAACGTAAAGAGTTAGTTGACTACTATCTCAATCGAGTTGGTTTATCTAAATATCGTCATGCCTTTCCCTATCAGATGTCTGGGGGGATGCAACAGCGAGCAAGTATCATTCGCGCCTTGGTCAATTCGCCTTCTGTATTGTTGATGGATGAGCCTTTTGCAGCACTAGATGCACAAACCCGTCATATGATGCAGGAGCTTTTACTGGATATTTGGCAAGATTTAAAATCGACAGTTATCTTTGTAACCCATGACATTGAGGAAGCTGTATTTTTAAGCGATCGCATTTTTGTGATGGGTGTTAATCCTGGGCATATTAAAACAACGGTGGATATTTCTCTGGCACGCCCGCGACATGTAGATTTGATGCTAACTCCAGAATTTATGCTGTTGAATCGTGATGTCTTTGCCATGATTAGAGAAGAAACTCTAAAAAGTATGGAACTAGAAGGTTAGGGTTTTTTAATTTTTTAATTACGAATTACGAATTACGAGTTACGAGTTACGAGTTAAAATCTCCTCATTCTTAATTCGTAATTACTCATTCCTAATTACTCATTCGTAATTCGTAATTCGTAATTTATTATTCCCCTCTCCATTAAGATTGCTTGAGAAATTCTGGTTGAATCCATTGTTCAAGATTAATCTTGGTTAAATTTTCGTTGTCAGGAATTTTGCTAAGTTGATCAATGTGAAGTTTAAGCCAATCTGGACGAATTACGGTTTCCGAAAAGAAGCGGGCGGGTTGTTCTGTTTGGTAAGAGCCATTGAGGATTTCTGTCACTAAATCTAGCTCTAACCTCGTCCATTGGGCAACCTGAGCAGGAGCAGAAGGTGTAGTGTCATACCAATATTGAGCAGCTTTAAGAGACTGTATATAGGCAATGACCACCTCTGGATAGCGATCGGCTAAATCGTGATTGACCACCACGCCATAAAATGAAGGTAAGTCATCGAGATTAGCATCAGTGAGATGGCGAAATTTACCACAACGGCAAGCTACGTCGTGAAAAGGGGCGAAATGAGCGTAGCTATCGGCTAAATGTAATGGAAAGTTAAATCCCCTTACGGCTTGGATATGGTCAAGGGAGATTAGTTCCACATCATCCAACAGATTCGCAGCTTGTAGCGATCGCATCACCATCCCATGTGCCGAAGATCTTAAAGGTACGGCGATAACTTGTCCCCGCAGATCGGCGATCGTTTCCACCTTTGACTGATTAGGCACGATGAACGCATTGCCAGAGCCATCGGGATTGCTAGATACAAAGCTAACTAAGCGAGTATTGCATTTATCAGTTTCAACATTTGGCAAAGCACTCAGCAGAAGTGGATAATCTCCCAAAATGCCAATATTTAGCTTGCCTGAATCTAGCCCAGTGACAATTGGTGCGCCCGTAGCAAAATTTTGCCATTCAATCTTAAACTGTGTGCCACTGTAACGACCATCTTTGGGTAAAAAATGTGATAGTAATTCCAAACGCTGAATGATCAATCCTGCGGTTACCGAGGGAATAGTGCCATTTTGGATGCCAATGGATAGGGTGATTGTTTCAGGACGAGAGGAATTACTAGAGCGCAATGCAAAACTAGGCGATCGCATGTGGATAGCATTGTTTATTTTTGGGATAAAAGTTTTTTGCCGATTTGTTTGATTGTCTTGTTGATCATTTTTTAGCAATTCAACTAATTTTTGAACAGGTGTTAAGTCCGATATTGTCCGAGATGATTTGGAGGATTTATTGTTATTTAAATCATTAACATCACTAATACCCTTAGGCATAAGCAAAAATACATTGCCTGACAAAGCAAATTCCTGCAAAGAAATCGCGACCAAGCTTCCTGCCTGACATTCCAACTGAAATTCAAAATTTGAAGCAAAGCCCAAATATGCACCTTGAGTCATATAGGTTCGCATCAGACTAGCTGTATCCACCGTTTCGACATTGGAGAAATCATTGAGGGATAGTCCAATTTCAGCTAGTCGAGCCTCCAAAACTTTACGGCTAGGAGCTTCTGCATTCATTAACACCCAATAATGCTGTTTTAAATCAGTTAGGCTCAACCACTTTTTTGAGGCGAGAGGATGAGTTGCTGAGACAAATAGGGAATAGCGGATTGATGCGATCGCGATCGCTGAAATTTCGGCTACATCGGAAAAGTTAATATCAGTAAATCCAACATCAATCTCACTATTTGTAAGGCTACGATATAACAATTCTGCTGAGTCAAAAACATGACATTGTAATTGCAGATGTGGATACTTTTGTCGGTAAGTAAATAGCTTTGCTGGCAACCAACCGTTAGCGATTTCAGAAGTGCAGCCAATCTTAAGTATACCAGATTTCCCCTTTTTGATATGCTCAATTTCTTGGAATAAATCGTTTTCAATGTCGATTAATTTGGGGCCATTTTCTAAAAGAAATTCGCCAACATCTGTAAGTTGGATTTTGCGCCCAAGCCGATGAAATAAAGGAGTTCCTATCTCAGTTTCTAACGACTTAATTTTGGCACTAACTGCTGGCTGGGTAAGGTTTAAAACGTCTGATGCTTCCGTGAAGCTTAAGTGTCGAGCCACCTCAAGAAAAACTCGAATTTGATAAACTTCCATGGCAGTTAAAACAAGAATGTAACAATCTATAGATAATGTTTTTATTTATTTAATGATGCATTGTATTGATTCAATGAATTTATCAGTCTATAAAATACCTCGATAAATGAACTCTTAAATTCAATGCATAATGAAAACACGAAATGCATTATCGCAGATCTAAAAGAGGTTAAATGTCTCTGAACGAACATTGTTCGGTAAAATTCGCTCGTAGACATTTTGTCTGTAGCATTGGCAACATTTTACGAACAAGTTCCCTAACCATCAGGTTCGACTTTCTTTAGAAACGAAGAGGAAATCAAATTGGAAACTCAATGGCTTAAGACAGATGTTTTGGTGATTGGCGGTGGTACAGCAGGTACGATGGCAGCCATCAAAGCTAAACAGGCTAATCCAGATGGTGATGTTTTGGTACTAGAGAAAGCAAATATCCGTCGTAGTGGTGCGATCGCCATGGGAATGGATGGGGTGAATACAGCAGTCATTCCTGGAAATTCCACGCCAGAGCAATATGTAAGGGAAATCACGATCGCTAATGATGGCGTACTCAATCAAAATGCGGTGTATCAAACGGGCAAACTTGGTTTTTCGGTAATCCAAGAGTTAGAACAATGGGGCGTAAAGTTTCAAAAAGATACTCAAGGGGAATATGACCTCAAACAGGTACATCGAGTTGGTAAATATGTATTGCCAATGCCAGAGGGTAAGGATCTCAAGACGATTTTGGCGCGTCAAGTCAAACGCCATAAGGCAAGAGTGACCAACCGAGTCATGGCAACCCGCGTACTTGTGCAAGATGGTAGAGCGATTGGCGCAATTGGATTTGATGTTCGCAATGGTGATTTTGTCGTTATTCAGGCAAAAGCCGTAATTCTGTGCACAGGAGCCTGTGGTCGTCTTGGTTTACCAGCTTCTGGTTATCTCTATGGAACTTATGAGAACCCAACCAATGCAGGTGATGGCTACTCGATGGCTTACCATGCAGGAGCTGAACTTAGCAATATTGAATGCTTCCAGATTAATCCTTTAATGAAGGATTATAATGGTCCCGCCTGTGCCTATGTCGCCAGTCCATTTGGAGCATATACTGCGAACGCGGAAGGAAATCGCTTTATTAGCTGTGACTACTGGAGCGGACAAATGATGTTGGAGGTATGGAAAGAACTCAACTCTGGCAAAGGTCCAATTCAGCTCAAAATGACTCACTTAGACGAGAATACAATTGCCGAAATCGAATCGATTTTGTGGGCAAATGAGCGTCCTAGCCGTGGTAGATTCCATGAAGGTCGTGGTGAGAACTATCGCACCAAGGGCGTAGAAATGAACATTTCTGAAATTGGTTTGTGCAGTGGTCACAGTGCTTCTGGAGTATGGGTCAATGAGAATGCCGAAACCTCCGTTAAAGGACTTTATGCCGCAGGTGACATGGCAAGCGTTCCCCATAACTATATGATTGGAGCCTTTGTGTTTGGTCGCATCGCAGGCGAAAATGCGGTGGAATATGTCAAAGGACTAGAGCATCTCGATCCCGATCCTGAATTTGTGGCAACCGAGAAAGCCCGCATTTATGCACCACTTGATCGCCCCAATGGTATTCCCCATACTCAAGTAGAGTACAAGTTGCGCCGTCTAGTTAATGACTATCTCCAGCCTCCCAAGTCCGCTAATCGTATGGATATTGGCTTGAAGAACTTCGTTAATTATCATGCTAGCCTTGACGAAATGGGTGCACAAGATCCCCATGAACTGATGCGCTGTATGGAAGTTCACTTTATCCGTGAGTGCGCGGAAATGGCGGCTAGGGCTTCATTGTATCGTAAAGAAAGCCGTTGGGGACTCTATCACTATCGAGTTGACTATCCTGAGAAAAATAATGAAGAATGGTTCTGCCATGTTCATCTCAAAAAGGATGAATCCGATCAGATGGTATTATTCAAGCGTCCCATTGAACCTTACATCGTTGATGTCAATATTGAGACTGAATTATATGAGGTTGCTGTTCGCTAGTTGAACTCTCTCTTCTCAATAGATTGTCCACAATATGCAAAATTTGGAGTATCAAAAATTATTATGGCTTTAACCACTCAACGGGTTGATGTGCCCGTGGTCGTCGATGAGTCTAAATGCTTGGAAAAGTGTATGGCTTGTATTGAAGTTTGCCCCCTTGATGTATTGGCTAAAAATCCTGAAACGGGTAAAGCCTACATGAAATACGATGAATGCTGGTTTTGCCTTCCTTGCGAAAAGGAATGTCCGACTAATGCAATCACTGTAAAAATTCCATTCTTACTACGCTAAGGGAGTGTCATGGATAGTGAATTACAGCAATGGCTAGAGATGTTGCGATCGCCTAATGTCGATGATCGTCTAGTTGCCGTCAAAACCTTACAGCACATTGGAGATGAAGAAATTCTTGCTCCATTATTACAAGCAGTCAAAGATGAAAGCCCCTTAGTCCAAAAGTTGGCTGTCACCACCCTATGGGAACTGGCAAATCCCGCCGCTGTTCCTGCGTTGCTGGAATGTCTTGCTTCACCAGTAGAAGATGTTCGCAATGAGGCAAGATCAGCATTGAGTGAACTGATTGTCCCCGATCACCTTTTGCTATTGCTAGATGCGCTACTACGCGATGACTTAAATCTCCAGCTTAATATTCTCTTCTTGTTGCGGAAGATTCATGATGCTCAATGTCTCCCCTATGTGATGCCATTTTTTGAATCTCCCAACCCAGAATTGCGTGAAGCGGCGATCACGACATTGAGGTATTTAAACCAAGTTGAGCGCTGTAAACCAGCCCTCGCTCTGATGTCCGATCCTGACGAAGCAGTGCGTCGAACGACCACCTTAACTCTTGGTCATTTGACTGATGATGAGGTTATCCCGATGCTTGCTCAAGCTGTGACTGACGATCCAGATTGGGAGGTACGTCGCAATGCGGCAAAATCTTTAACTACTCACGCTAATCCTAATGCGATCGCGGCTCTAGAAAAGGCTGCCGAAGATCCCCATTGGCAAGTACGCAAGTTTAGCCTCCAAGCTTTACAAACAATCGCCGCCGAGCGTACATTGCCTTTATTCATCAAAGCCTTGACTGATGAATATTCTGATGTCCGCAGAGAAGGAGTGAAAGCTCTAAAGATTTTAAACAATCCTGTAGCGCTTACGCCTTTACAGCAAGCCCTTGATGATCCCGATCGCGATGTATGCATCTTTGCCCAACGAGCGATCCAAAGCATTCAAGATAGCAATCAAGAGACCTCTAATGTCTAGCCATACCTCTCCATTTCAAAGGGCTGAACACCAACATATCCCAACGACTCACGATCCAATCGTTGAGGCAAGGGAGATCGAAGTAAAAGCCCTGCTCAAGACTGTTACAGAGCCAATTCTAAACACAGATATTGTCAGTCTGGGGATGGTGAGGAATCTGCGGATTGTGGATGATTATGTATATCTGCGGCTCTATGTGGGCAAGCATCAACAAGCACTAAAAGCGGAAATAGTATCTTTGTTGTCTTCCTTGGAATGGTGCAAAAAATCCTACGTGGAGATTTGCACGATCGCAGGAGTTCGTTCCACGATCGCCGTGTCCAGTGGTAAGGGTGGCGTAGGCAAATCGACAACAGCCGTAAATTTAGCCGCCGCTTTGCGATCGCAGGGTAACAAAGTGGGTTTGCTTGATGCCGATGTCTATGGACCAAATGTGCCGCAGATGCTAGGGCTAGCTCAATCTGAAGTGAAGGTGATGGATACTCCTTCAGGTCAAAGGTTTATTCCGCTTGAAGCGCATGGAATTAAGGTGATGTCAGTAGGCTTACTGGCAGCTCCCGATCATCCCCTCGCATGGCGGGGCCCAGTTCTGCATAAGATCATCACCCAATTCATTCAGGAAGTGGAATGGGGAGACTTAGATTATCTCTTAATTGATTTGCCTCCTGGTACAGGCGATGCTCAAATTACGATTGTCCAAGAGAGTCCGATCTGTGGCGTAATCTTAGTCACTACGCCGCAACAGGTAGCCGTTGCCGATGTCCGTCGTAGTATTCACATGTTCCGCCGAGTTGGTATTCCCGTCCTCGGCATCATTGAGAATATGAGTTATTTACTCTGTGGACATTGTGGAACCCCGAATCCAATCTTTGGTAGTGGTGGTGGACAACAACTTGCTGATGAACTCCAAGCACCTTTGCTAGGGCAAGTTCCCATTGATGCCAAAATTTGCACGGGCGGAGACATCGGCACTCCCCTCACCCTTAGCGAACCAGACTCGGCCGTTGGTCAAGTATTTAGTCAAATTGCGATCGCGCTTAATACTACTTTTGCGACTTCCAATCTGGACAAACATCAAGAAGAAAGAATTCTATCATCTTAATTATAGTAGGGTGCGTTAGCGCAGCGTAACGCACCCCGTAATCTTGTAATTTAACCAAAGTGTAACAACACACTGTGAAAGCTAGAGAGTGCGTTACGCTTGGGCTAACGCACCCTACAAGAAATCTTATTTGGCAGAAACCTGATTGTCCGACAGGCTGCTAGACGAAATGGAATTTCCTATACAGTCACAATCATAGGGAGCCTCAATGATGAATATATCTTCACCATCGCAAGTTTGGAGATGGGTCTCTCAACGAAGCTATGGCATTTATTTGATGATTGCTTTAGCAGGAACAGCCTATTTATTGCGAAGCCTGCCGATATTTCAACTTTTTAGTCCATTGATTATCGCCATTATTCTCGGCATAATCTTTCGCAATACGATTGGAATGCCTGCCAATTGTCAGTCGGGAGTCACCTTTGCAATGAAGCGGATTTTGCGATTTGCGATCGCTTTACTTGGTCTCCAACTGAGCATTGCGCAAGTACTAGCGATCGGTGTTAAAGGGATTGGCTTGATTATATTAACTCTCTTTATTACCTTTGGCTTTACTTATTGGCTAGGACGACAATTAGGCGTAAGCAAAAGCTTAACCTACCTAATCGCCTCTGGCACTTCCATTTGTGGAGCTTCAGCAGTAATCGCAACAAGTACCGCTACCCAAAGTTCCGATCGCGATACGACCTACGCAGTTGCGATCGTCACCATTTTTGGAACCCTATCAATGTTCCTATATCCATTATTGCCCAACTTACTCAGCTTAACCCCTGAAACCTTTGGCATATGGTGTGGAGCCTCTATTCATGAAGTCGCTCAAGTCTTGGCAGCATCCTATCAAGTCAGCCCGATTAGTGGTGAATTAGCGAGTATTACCAAACTATCGAGAGTGCTATGGCTAGCTCCAGTAATTCTGATGATCACTTATATATATTCCAAACGTAAGCAAGATCATGGTGACCGTCCAGCCGCCGCGATCGCAATTCCTTGGTTTATCTTTTATTTCATATTATTAATTGCTCTCAATAGTCTCAACGTTTTCTCGATTGAATTTAAAAGTGCGATCGAGCAAATTAATAAGTTTCTACTGACAATTTCGATGGCAGCGATGGGAATGGAAACCAAAATCATGCATCTTAGGCAAACAGGCTTAAAACCATTGTATTTGGGTGCATTCTCTTGGTTGTTTATCTCTATACTGAGCTTTGGATTAATTAAGGCTTTCTATTGAATTCCATGTCATCAACCACCCTGACGCTTTTAACATCATTTATTTTATTTGTCTGTACTTTTGTGCGATCGGCGGTGGGTTTTGGTGACGCATTATTGGCGATGCCATTATTGGGGCTAATTATGAGCCTACAGAGCGCATCTCCAATTGTTGCCTTTACTGGATTTACGATTAGCTTGATTATTTTGCTGAGCGATCCTAAATCCGTTGATTTTAATTCTGCTTGGCGATTAATTCTCTCCACTATCATCGGCGTTCCCTTTGGATTGTTGCTTTTAAACTATGCTCCCGAACGCTTAGTTAAGGTTTTGCTAGGCTTACTCCTCATTCTCTATGGTATCGGCAACCTTGTCACACCAAAGATGCACCGTCTCCATAATGAAAAATATGCATTCATATTCGGCTTTGTCGCAGGGATTCTTGGTGGTGCATACAATACGAATGGCCCCCCGATCGCTATTTATGGAACGCTGCGGCGCTGGGCTCCTGACTATTTCAGGGCTACGATGCAATGCTACTTTTTGTTTTCTGGGGTTGCTACGATCGCAGGTCACGGACTGGTAGGACTATGGACTCCGTTAGTTTGGAATTTATTTTTATGGTCTTTGCCTAGCATCTTTTTAGGTATTTACATTGGCGGCAAGGTAAATCGTTGGATTCCACAACCAATGTTTAATCGAATCATTTTTAGTTTGCTAGTAGTTGTCGGTTTTCTGTTTTTACTGTAAGAACCCCATTTAAGAATGGGTTAGATCCCCCCCAGCCCCCCTTAAAAAGCTACCGTGTACACACAAGTCGCGAGAACCAAGAACTAAAGTTCTTGGCTGAAAGCTAAAGTCAGTTAAAACTGACTAATCCGTGAAATTCAACCCGTTTCAACGGGTTTTAGCTTTTAGCCCGCAATTTATTGCAGGGTATTCGGGATAAGATCGCACAATTTAGACTTGTGTATACACGGTAGCTTAAAAAGTGGGGAGAATTTAATTCTTCCCACTTTTTAAGGGGGATTGAGGGGGATCTCTTAGGGCTTTTTGCCACAGAAAGTAATTCTTAAATAGTTTGTTTTTAATACGAAGCCGTAGATTAAAAAATCACTCTCTCAAATGGCTGTTTGCGATCGCGGCGGTAAACGAATAAGGTTTTTAATTTGGGCGATCGGCATGGTGTTGGCATAGGCTATATATTTGGACTTATCATAGCAAATTTGTCAATTACGAATTATAAATTACGAATTACGAATTGAGATATTTTAATTCGTAATTCGTAATTCGTAATTATTCCCCTCCCCAAATTCGATTAAGGACTGTTTGTATCTTTTTCTCAAATCTCTCGATTAGTTGGCGGTTAGCATTAACAAGGGCTTGCTCGGCTTCGATTTCAGTAACTATTTCTTTTTGAGTTTCAATCGGTGGGACTGGAATAGAGAAGTCTCGCAATGTGGTTAATGAAACTGTTTTTTGTGCGACTCCTGTTGCAGCAGCATCTGCTTGATTAAGAATAAAACTAGAACTGAGTAGATAGTATAAATAACGGGTGTTGATTTTTGTAGATGGTCGAATTAAGCCGATGTGTCTTTGAAAGCAAAATTTGATATCAGATTCAATCAAAACAGGGATACCGTAAGATCCTGTTACCGTGTAGAGAATATCGTCTTTTTGCGGCTTTCTGTGTGGTTTTAAAGCTTCATAATATTCTTCAGGAACGAAAAATGTTTTTGAAAAATCAATTTGATTATTTTTATTGATATTTGAGATCGTTATAAAAGGGATTCCGTTTTCTGCTTTGGGTGGTGGCATATGATCGCCGTCACTAATGCTTTCGGTTACATCGGATAACTTCACTATTTCCCAATCAGGAGAGATCGCTATATGTGGTCGATAATTATCAATGACTGCACGAGCGCCGTTGATGACTTTTTGATAGCCCTCGATTTCGGTGACTATTTCTTGTTGGATAGCGATCGGGGGTAAAGGGATTTGAATTTCTTCAAATGATGACCATCCAATACGCGGTAATTGTGCGCCTTTAAGTTGTGAAATAACAGCTTTGTTAAATTGAGGACTTCGGAATATGTATGAGGCAAAGACAGGATCGGCTTTACCTTCAATAGCTTCTATTACAAAAATATCAGTTGAGCAAATACCTGATCGATCAGCAAGCCAAACCTTATTTAAATTTGGGCGCAGTTTTCCGTAGAGAATATCAAGAGGTTTAAAGATATTTTTCATGCTCTTAATCTCAGCAGGATTGTCTGTGATTATTTGACCTTCTATATCTCCCGTATTTTGCGTTATATTTTCAAGTCCAATATATGTAACTGGTTCATTGATTGATTCTGGAATAACTGTTTGACTGGATCTTTGCACTGCTTCACTAACTGGAATAAATGCCCAAGATGAGACAGCATTATTGACTTCTCGATATCTCTCCCCACTCAAATTATAATCACCATTAGCCGCAATTTTCTCTTTTGGTACAATCAACCCAAGCGAAAATTCAAGATTATCAGTCGAAACTTGATTACGGACAACTCGCAAATATTCCGCTAACTCGACTTGAACCTGTGAAAGCTGCCCACCAGAAACCTCTCGCCTTTGAGCGCCCAAACCAAAACCATCATTCTCAACTTTAAAAAACGCAATCTTATCCGTCTTCTTCGCCAAAGACTTATCCAGAATTAAAATCGAAGTCTTCACCCCAGAATAAGGATTAAAAACCCCAGCAGGAAGCGAAATCACCGCCACTAGAGAGTTCTCAACCAACATCTTACGCAAATCCTTATAAGCAGTCTGACTCTGGAAAATAATCCCCTCAGGCACAATAATCCCCGCCCTACCCCTTGGCGAAAGATGTTCCGCCATATAGTCCACAAACAGAACCTCACTCCGCTTAGCCTTAATCGAAAACCGCTTATGGGGCTTAATCCCACCCTTCGGCGACATAAAAGGCGGATTTGCAAGGATCACATCCGCAAACTCATTCCACTTATCCTCAGAAGTCAAAGTATCGTATTCAGCAATTTGCGGACTCTTAAACCCATGCAAATAGAGATTTACCAACGACAACCGCGCCATATCAGGCGAAATATCATAACCCCTAAAATTAGTCGCCATTAGCCCCTTCTCATCAGGCGTAAGCGTACTATTCCCCTGAGCATCCAGATTAGACCGCAAAATATGCTTATACGCCGAAATCAAAAAACCCGCCGTACCACAAGCAGGATCGAGAATTACCTCACCCTTTTGCGGACGCAAAACCTCCACCATAAAATCAATAATATGGCGCGGCGTGCGGAACTGACCCGCATCTCCCTGCGAACCCAACACCGACAGCAAATACTCAAACGCATCCCCCAACCGTTCCGAATGATCATAGGTAAACCCATCAATCACCTTCAAAAAACTCTTCAACGTCTCAGGATCGCGATAGGGAAGATACGCATTCTTAAAAATATCTCGAAACAACGCAGGAATTCCCGCATTCTGAGGCATCGTGCTAATCCCCTCACTGTAAAGGCTCAGCAACTCATGCCCACCCACAGTCGGACTCATCAACCGCCCCCAACCAAACTTCGCAAACTCACCAGCAAAAAAACTGCGATCACCTCCCAACTCCTCCACCTCCGCATCCATATCATCCATAAACTTATAGATGAGTGCAATGGTAATCTGTTCCACCTGTGACTTCGGATCAGGAACCTTCCCCACCAAAATGTCACGAGCAGTATCGATGCGGCGTTTCGTTTCAGTGTCTAACATTAAAAATTACGAATGGGGGAAAATTACGAATTATCAATTACGAATTACGAATTGGTAGAATATTATAACTCCTAAGCCACACCCCCAAACCCAATAACTCGTAACTCGTAATTCGTAATTCGTAATTCCTAATTCGTAATTCCTAATTCGTAATTAAAAATGAAAACCATACCAGTAGACAAACTCACCACCAACTTCATCAACCTGCTAGAAGAAATCGCCACCACAGGCAACCCCATCGAACTTGATTGGCAAGGCAAACGCTTCCAAATATTACCAGTACAGAAAAAAAGCAAACTTGACAATCTTGTACCTCATCCAGAAGTATATATTGGCGATCCTGATGATCTTTTAAACGTCTCTTGGGAGCATGAAATAAACCTTGATTTACCTTGATACCCATGTTGTAATTTGGCTTTACGGAGATACTGTCAATAAGCTGTCTCCTTTAGCGGAGAATTTAATCCGTGAAAACGATATCTATATTTCTCCAATGATTCGTTTGGAATTGCAATATTTATATGAGATTGGACGCTTAGGCGCATCTCCAACTCAAATAATTGAGTATTTAACCAATCAAGCAAACCTACAAACTTGCCAAAAAGACTTTGGTTCAATCATTCAACAAGCCATGCAAATTACATGGACTCGTGACGTTTTCGATCGCCTCATCGTCGCAAACGCAATGGTCAACGAAAATATCCTACTAACCAAAGATCACAAAATCCTTGAAAACTACACCCATGCGAGATGGTAAAAATTACGAATTACGAATTACGAATTATCAATTAGCTTGCATAGCAAGCAATCATAAACCCGCAAACACCTATCTTCCCAATTCGTAATTCGTAATTGATTAATTCGTAATTCAAGAAACAAACCTCTCCAAAGCCACAAAATCCCTCACATACTGAGGAATCAAATCACGATATGACTTCGGCACAGCCTTAAAATCATTCATCGAAAAAAACGCATTTGTCGCTAATTCCGTATAGTTCTTACCCTCAATGATTTTCCGAATCTGGTCATTAGTCACATAAGCCTTAAAGTAATTTCTAATCGCAGGAATAGACTCATCAGGCTGATAGTTCTCCACAAACTTCTCAAACTCCGCCTCCAATAACTCATCCTTCGACTGAAATTTGGGAATCAGCCCAAAAATCTTTTCCAAAATCTCCCGCACCTCCAACCGCCGATCCACCGCCGCCGCCTTACGCAACTTTTCCAATGTATAAGATTGCTCAGAATTATCAAAAAACTTCTCATTGACATAAGCGATCGCCTTTTCCCAATGTCCCACCTCGATCGCCGCCGCCAACTCCTGATCATTACGAATTACCGCCTCAAACCGCTCAAAATATAAGCGATCGATCTTCATTCCACCATAGGCGATCGTCTCCTCCTTGAGACTCGTGATGATATCTGAACCAAGATGCTCATAACTATCAATTCTGCTAGTTCCACCACCCGTATTTCCATCACCGCCCTTAGTTTCACCTTTCGGCTTTGGCAAAGCCAACACCTCATCATATTTAAAATCTTTCTCAAAATATTCACAGTTCGCAAAGAAATCAAACAACTTATAAGCAGTCTTCTCTGGCTCCCTGATACTTCCCTTGAGATCCGCATCATGCAAATCATTCAAAAAATTATGTCTACGAGTCCCCCGTCCCTTAATTTGAATAAAATCTGTCGGTGAAAAAATTGGACGAAATAGCCCCAAATTCAACAAATCAGGACAATCATAACCAGTAGTCGTCATTCCTACAGTCACACATACCCGCGCCTTGCTAGTGTGATAAGTCTCCAAAAAATTCGCCTTGCCCCTCAAATTATTATTCGTGAAATTACTCGTAAACTGTTGAGCATCACTACCAATTTTTGATGTCACCTGTACCGCAAAATCCGATTGATATTTATTAGCTCATGTTACGCAGAAGCCTAAAAAGGTTTCAGAGACTGCCATTCCAAGTGAGATTGCTGCAAAGCCTTGATATATAATTTGGATTTGAGAGCGAAGTGATTGAGCTTAGAATTAAGTTTGAG
>JBIKYZ010000232.1:0-7926 GCA_044354985.1 Pseudanabaena sp.
TGAGTTTAGACGATAGGGTTTTCACCTATATCATCTGGACAGTTAAGCTATACTCTAGGATTTCTAGCTTCAGTGGTTATGTACGGACTGGTTACCGTGATTCACACTGAACGAATCGCACTCGTTGTTTAGTTCCGAAAGGTTATTGGCGATCGCAAAGTCAAATAATAGCACTGTTGGATAACAACGACTAGAATCGCTGAAACCCGCACAGAGAATAGCTTTCAAGCCATTTGATTAAATGCCCTTGAAGCTTTTGCCCAGACTAGGTTACAAGACTTTTTGATTGCCCAACAGAGCTAATTATTAAGCAATCGCCAATAATTGATCACTTTTATTGCTAAGCACTAAGTACGAGACAAAAAGATTTGAGAAGCGATACTTTGTATCGCTTCTCAAATCTTCTTGGTGGACCACCAAGCCCATGCGATGAGGACTGCTTGCAATGGCAGCCGTCCCCATCGTAATAAGTCTGAGTCGGGAATTCCATCCATTTGAATACGATTAACTGCCATGTTGATATTGGCAGGAAATACAGCAATGAATAGGGCAATCAATCCCCATGCTGCGGCTTGACTGACTGGGGGAACTAACAAGCCAACTCCACCCAAAATTTCAAATACGCCACTAATGTAAACCAAAGCTAAAGGATAAGGTAAAAAAGAAGGAACGATCTTCACAAAGGGATCGGGCGTTACCCAGTGAAGTGTCCCTGCGGTGATCATGAATATCGCAAGCAAGACCCGTAAAACTGATTTAATTGTGAGCATGTCAAAATAGTGTTAATTGTTGTGGCGGCGGAGTTAGATCATTCCAAGGCAAGGCTGGCACTGGAACATTGGCTTTTTCTAGCATTTCTTGAAAATATTTAGCATTATGTGGCGATCGCTCTTCGATCGGACAATGTACAAAAAAGTAAACTTGGGTTCCATTAACTAACCAGTCTTGCAAATAAGTCATCCATTCTTGCCAAAAACGAACATTTAAATCGCGATCGGGATGGCTAATAAAACGCACAATGCTAAAAGGTGCTGTCACTATTGGTTGCAAAGGTAAATTTGGCTTACGACGTTCCTGCTGCACAGGGATTGACAGAGCGGGATCAATTTCATCACCTAAGGGCAGATCGTATATTGGTCGAGAATCAAGTAACACTCGACCAACACCTAGATTTTGTAATAGCACATTGAGGCGATCGCAATATGGCGCTTTAAACCAATCACCATGACGGACTTCTAAAGCAATTTGATAGTTTTTTGTCGGTAAAGCTCTGAGGAAATTTTCTAAGTCAGCAAAATTAACAGGGCTATAGCTCGGCGGTAGTTGAATAAATAGCACACCTAAGCGATCGCCAAATCCAGACATTAAACCTAAAAAATGTAACGCCTGATCCAGATAAGGTAGTAACAAACCATTATGGGTTAACTGTTTTGGGAACTTAGGACAAAACTTAAAATTTGCGGACGTATCCTTTGCCCAGCGCTCAACAGTCTGGCGATCGGGGAGCACATAAAAAGTTGAATTTACCTCTACCGTTGCTAGGCGATCGCTATAAAGTTGCAAAAATTCCGTTGAGCGGCTCCCCCTAGGATAAAAATCACCAACCCAACCTTTATAAGCCCAAACCGCACAACCTAAATAAAACTTCAAGTCCATATTTCTGTAACCGAGATAAGCGAAAGCTTTCTGTAATTCTAAACGGCTCCAGAGATTTCGCCCCCAAAGAGCGCAATCTCCCAAAAAAACTGATCTCATAAGTGAATCAGCTCTACAGCATATGAATATCTAATAAAGAACTGATTGTCCTATAAGAATAAACTATGCTAATTTGTGTCAAAGTTTCTTAATCAAGGGAATCAAATATGCAGCAATCAGTTGACCAAGACAAAGATCAGACAACTACTTCATGGGATGGCAAGGTTTTACGTAGTCGAATTGTCAAAACTTTGGAGTTAGTGCAAGATGCGATCGCGATCTCTCTTTGTATTGGACTGTTTTGCGTCATGGTGTTGCAACTTAAAGAGATTTTTCAATCATTATTAACCACTCTGCACTTTCATGACATCACAGCAGATATTTTATTCATCCTCATTTTAGTGGAATTATTTCGGCTATTAATTATTTATCTTCAAGAACAACGGGTTTCGATTGGTGTTTCTGTAGAAGTTACTATCGTTTCCGTATTGCGAGAAGTGATTGTTAAAGGATTGTTAGAAGTCGAATGGAAGCAAGTTATGGCTACCTGTGCTTTTTTAATTGCTCTAGCCCTACTATTAGTAGTGCGGGTTTGGCTGCCGCCCACATTTGAAGGCGTTGATCCTCAACAAATAGCCTCCGCACGACGCAAGGACAAAAAATAACAGAATGAAATATAAAGGGGCGCAACGCGCCCCTTTATATTTCATTCCAGCAATTCTATAGCCATGAAAGAGATAGCTAGGACAAATCAAAACCCAAATAAATGAAGGCGGCGCTTCGCGCCGCCTTCATTTATTTGGGTTTTATGTCCTAAGCAAAACTTTCATTGCTATAAATTATGAAACCTATTTTGGGTTTTCAGCGCCGCAGGCACTGAAAACCCAAAATAGGTTTTGATGCAAGTCCGCCAACGGTGGACTTGCATCAAAACCTATTTTTATAATGAGCATTGCTGGTTTCATTTTGTAAAAGAAAAGAGGGGCGCATTGCACCCCTCTTTTCTTTTACTTGACTTGGCTAAGTAACTGCTTAATTGTTTTGATTAATTCAGGTGGGTGATAGGGCTTAGTTAAGTAAGCATCTGCGCCCTGCTTCATGCCCCAGTACTTATCAAATTCCTCACTTTTGGTTGTACATATAATTACGGGTACATTCTTCGTAGAGGCATTATTTTTGATCCAACGGCATAACTCATAACCATTCATTTGAGGCATGACCACATCAGTAACAACGAGATCAGGAGTTAAAGCTTTGAGCTTTTCAACTGCCTCAGCACCGTTATTGGCTTCCGTAACTTCTATACCATGTTGCTTTAAATGTGCTGAGACCATCTCCAACACCATCGGACTATCGTCCACTACGAGGACTTTTACCATGACTGCTTTCCTTGTTTTCCAGTTGTGCGTTAGCGAAAATCGTTGTCAAAACTCAATAACCTTGAAGATTAAGCCAGTTTAGAACGATAAATTGCTACTGCAATCATAAAATTTCTAAAACCTTAAAAATAAGATAAGGTTAAGAATATTGCCTAATCAACATTAACTGTTTTTTTGATTATGTCTTTACAGAATTGTTGACTCAATTCTATTTAATCGATGAGCAATACCAACGTTTTTAATTGATATTGTTGACAGTATATCAGAATGCATCTTGGTTAGAGTGCTATGGCAATGGTTACAGTTGAAGGTTTGAGCAAAATTTATAATATTGCGGTCAAAGATGCGGGAATAGTTGGCACTCTCAGACACTTTTGGCATCGTCAATATCGGGCGATCGCAGCGGTTAAAGATATCTCCTTCTCGATCGCATCAGGCGAAATGGTTGGGTTTCTGGGGCCAAATGGGGCAGGCAAAACCACAACACTGAAAATGCTAACGGGCTTAATCCATCCGTCATCGGGGCATGTCCAAGTGGCTGGGCATATCCCCTTTCAGCGGGACACCAGCTTTTTGCAAAAAATCACCTTAGTCATGGGGCAGAAACAACAATTAATTTGGGATCTGCCAGCACTAGATTCTTTAAAGATGAATGCGGCGGTGTATGACATTCCTGACAAAGTATTTAAGCATCGCCTCGGTGAGCTAACAGAGATGCTATCGCTGGAAGGAAAGCTTTTACAGCCCATGCGAAAACTCTCCCTCGGTGAGCGTATGAAGGCCGAATTATTAGCAGCTTTGTTGCACCAGCCTCAAGTTTTGTTTTTAGATGAGCCAACCTTAGGCTTAGATGTGAATGCTCAAGCTAGCGTACGAGAATTTTTGCGGGAATATAATCAGCGCTACCAAGCGACGATTATATTGACAAGTCACTATATGGCAGACATTACGGCTTTATGTAAGCGGGTGTTGCTGATCCATGAAGGTGGACTGATCTATGACGGTAGTCTCGAAGGTCTACATAATAACTTTGCGCCCTATCGTGAGGTGCGAGTGGAGCTATCCCAACCAATTACCGATCGCGAAGGTTTACAAAAATATGGTCAAATCTTAAATATTGATGGTCAAGCAGTTTGTTTTTTAGTGCCGCGAGAAAAATTGACCAAGGTGGTTTCACAAATTCTTGCCGAATTAGAGATTCTTGATTTATCGGTAAATGAACCTGCGATCGAAGAAGTAATTGGTCGTGTTTTCCGTGCTGGTAGCGTCGAGCAGAACTAACCCTAAGAGATTTTGTACAAGCGTTGTGAAGCAACGCTTGTACAAAATCTCTTAGTTCGGGCTTGAGCGCAAAGCGCTAGGAGCTAGATACTCAGCAACTTCAGCAATTGTCACTGGCTCATTTGATGGACTGGGGATATCTACAACAATTAAATAACCATCAACCTTGCCTTTGCCCACAGTATTTAAAGCATCAAGAATTTTTGGCATATCAGCTTTGAGTAAACTACCGCGATCATCGTAAATTTCTAACGCTGATAAACAGCCAAGCGTGGCGTTCCAGTTAAAGTTTTTGTTGTTGACTACTGCGGGTTTGTTACGAAAAAAGTCGATCGCAGCGCCACTACCATGAATCCGAAACAGCGATCGCCCCATACTCCCAGCTAAATACGCTTGCTGAATTGGCTCATAATTTCGCCATGAGGGCGGTAAAAGCATTTGATAGGCTTGCAAATCACCTGAAAATTTACCTTTTTGTTGTGGTAAAAAAGCATTCACACCATCCTCAAAGGGTAAAAATAAATTTACCAGCGAAAACTGTCCATAGGCATGAAACACTTCATCATCTGGTTGTCGAGAAATGCCCTCCATGCGATAAATTCCCTGTGGAGTGCGCCCATTGCTAAAATTCCAATCGAGATTATGGATAGACTGAAGCAGTAATGGTGCTGACCACAGTTGTTTATTTTGTTTAACAAATTGCCCTTGGCGATCTTTTAAAACTGATAAACACAAAATATCGCGATTAGGACGACAAAGAACGTACATATGCGCCTGTTGTGGCGCGATTTGCCATTTTAATAAATCTGTGAGATTAGGAATTGGTATTTTTTTTGTAAGTTGGCGATCATTTTGAATGTTTTTGATTGTAGTTAGCAAATGGAGATCCTGCGCCCAGTTAGGAAAGCGTTGCTGCACCTTGAGAATCAGTTTATCGATTTGGATGTGGGAGATATTTTCCGAAGGATAAACGGCTGACTTCGCGATCGCGGCGAGGGAAATTGCCACCCATTGTGGGTCATTACTATAGTCAATAGTGCGTAAAAAATGAGACTTGAGCTTGCTATAAACCGCAGGTTTGAGTGTATAAAGCTGTGTTGATACTTGGATCGCTGTATCAATAATTCCTTTTTGAGGATCGGTGAGGTTTGCGGCTGTTGTCAATTGCAAAACCTTTTCTAAGGCTTGCAGGGCATAGTCTTGTTCGGGTGCTAAAACGCCGATCGCCCATAGAGATTCTTGCCAATGCGAGGCATTGCTTTCAGTGAGAGGATATTTCTTAAGATCAAATCTGCTAGGATGCGCTTTCTGCTGTTGGTCGAGTATTTGAGCATCCCTAGCACTTGCTGTGGCTTTAGGCTGGTAAGCGCGGATCGGTGGAGTTTGCGCTTTAACTGTTTGGGGCGGTGCAGCAACAAAGAAGGCGATCGCTGCTACAGCAGCACTAGACATGAATTGATACATAATTTCTTGTCACAAGAAAATAGGGAAAGCACAAAATGCTTTCCCTATTTTACAGCGGTTTTCATTTTGCCGTAGGCAAAATGAAAACCTAAAAACCTTACTGAGATTGATTTTTTGTTTTCAAATGAGTGCTTACTCATTTGAAAACCTCTGTAGTATGGAGCTAAGCGGATTCGAACCGCTGGCCCTCTCAATGCCATTGAGATGCGCTACCAACTGCGCTATAGCCCCAGAAATTAGCTAATTTATTAGCTTGTCTATAATCGCTCAAATTGAGATGTATGTCAAATGCGATCAAGAAAAGTTTATTGATTATTTGATGCGATCGCAAAATCCTGTAAGTACATACTTGGATACTCTTGTCTTTGTCTATGGTTTCTGAGAGGAGTTTACGACTGATTTTTCAACCAAGTATTCAGGTCAGCGACAGTTGCAAAATCAAATATTGCTTCGGCTAGATTTTCTATCTGCGTCACAGATAGTTTATAGATTCGGGTCTTTAGTCTGGGGGGTACTTTGCCAAACTTACGGGTTAGCATCCGCAGCAACATCGCAACCTGTCTCTGTACGCCCTCTTGCTTCCCAATTTGCAAACCGCGTTGTTCACCAATTTGCAAACCGCGTTGTTCACCAATTTGCAAACCGCGTTGTTCACCAATTTGCACGCCCTCTTGCACTGCCTCTTGGTAGACACGGGTTTTCTTTAGATCGCTATGGGTAAACATCGCTTCAACCTCTTGACGACTTAGTTTTGGGAATTTGTATACCAATACTGCTTCTATGAATTCTATTACGTTATCTTTGAGATCGGTATTTGTTTCTTATTCGACTGGAAAGATTGAAATAGTTGGTAAAATAGGTTGTCAGTTTCTATGATGGTTTAGTAGCTTAGGATGATGTTTGGGCTATGTCAGTTTTCAAAGAGTCCACGACAACTTGAACTCTTTGTGGCAATGGAACCTTCATAGGCTTAGAAACAATTTTATATTTCCGCAGACTTACGGATTTCATCTAATGGACTATCAAAATTTCCCACAATTTCTTCTGTAAGTAGTTCATCAGGAATAAATTGTAATTCTAGTTTTAATCTAATTTTACCCAGCCTCCAGCCCTTTTGTTGAGTTGTCATTACACGACATGGAATACCTTCCGTCAAAATTTTCATCGATTCAGAAGAAAGTCCTATTAATCTTGATATACCATCTAAAAACTCGCCGAATTCAAATAATCTAGCAATATTAAATCGTTGCTCAATATCATAAACAGGGCTACCATACCCGTCATCTTCAGTAAAGCAAACAACATCATCTGAATTTAGAATTTCTTCCATCTTATTCATATTGATTATAATTTATTAAATACTGGTATTACGAATCTCATCTAATGGATTCTCTGAAGAGAGTATAGTTTGCGGGTTTTCAGTTTTACTTACTTCATCAGGAATAAAACTTAATTTGACTTTACCCTTCATCCAACCTTGTCTCCGAGGTGTCATCATTTGACATGGAATACCTTCTTTGATCATTGGTTTAACATCATCTAGGAAATTCACTTTCTCAATCAGAGAATTAATAAAACTATCTGCTTTGAACAAAGTGGAAATCTCTAACGCATTTATTATATCTTCAATAAAAATTACAATTTACTTGTCTTGGTCATCTTCAAAAGAAAGAACATCATCTGATTGAACAAACTCACTTTTTTCTATCATATTATTTTTGTCTAACTAATTTAATCAATATTATTGCGAATATTATCAAGTGAACTATCAGAA
This sequence comes from Pseudanabaena sp., assembly GCA_044354985.1. Lineage (GTDB taxonomy): Bacteria > Cyanobacteriota > Cyanobacteriia > Pseudanabaenales > Pseudanabaenaceae > Pseudanabaena. Next base: position 7,594 of record JBIKYZ010000232.1, read on the forward strand.
GAATTTAGGATTTGACCATCTTTATTCTCAGCATCAACTTCATCAGGGATAAAATGTAAACCTAGTCTTACTTTTCCTGTTGCCCAGCCTTTTTGCCGAGTTGTCATTACACGGCAAGGAATCCCATCTTTTAAAGATGATATAGATTCATCATAAAGATTCAACTTTTTCCCCAAAGAATAAATAAAATCATCTGTTTTAAATAGATAAGGAATGAAAAATAAATAACTTATGCATTTTGAGGAATGGCTCTATAGTTCCATTTAGGAAGATATTCATCAAAAACAATAGGTAGATTTTCTTTGAAACCATCCATAACCTTTCTACCCTTGT
>JBIKYZ010000472.1:0-7701 GCA_044354985.1 Pseudanabaena sp.
GTGACAATTATTGGCATAATGGGTTTAGGGATAATGATTTGTTTTCGGTTGAAAGTTGAAACTCTCATTATCCCTTTTCGCTTAATCCCGCTCTTTCTTTGCTTCAATCTTGTCCAAAGTCCAAACTCTAAATATTCTTTTATTCGCCACGATATTTACCCCGCAAGGGGACGGAAACCCTGATATGTTTCTACTATAATTGCTGTTTTCATAGGCAATATTCGCCACGATATTTACCCCGCAAGGGGACGGAAACACAGAGATAGCAATAGCAACAACAATAGCACGGATAATTCGCCACGATATTTACCCCGCAAGGGGACGGAAACCCACAAATGGGATCCTCAACAGTAGTAGTAGTAGTAGATTCGCCACGATATTTACCCCGCAAGGGGACGGAAACCGTGGACTATTAGTGAGATTTTAGATGGATCTGATTATGTATTCGCCACGATATTTACCCCGCAAGGGGACGGAAACCCTATCACGCACAAGGTTGTCCTGATAACCAAGAAGTATATTCGCCACGATATTTACCCCGCAAGGGGACGGAAACTACGGTAGCCTTAGCAACACGCAGTACATCTTTGTCCTCGTATTCGCCACGATATTTACCCCGCAAGGGGACGGAAACGGAATACCAAAATGTCTACCCATATCTATAATGTAGGAATTCGCCACGATATTTACCCCGCAAGGGGACGGAAACTTTGTATTCTGCAAGATATACGTCTTTGTCTGCAAGGTATTCGCCACGATATTTACCCCGCAAGGGGACGGAAACACTGCTGTTACAACAGTAGCAATAGCAATAGCACGAACATTCGCCACGATATTTACCCCGCAAGGGGACGGAAACCAAGTATTAGAAGATATTACTAATAAAGATGGTGATATATTCGCCACGATATTTACCCCGCAAGGGGACGGAAACGTAGTAGGGCTGGTATGAATATAAAACATATATAATAGTATTCGCCACGATATTTACCCCGCAAGGGGACGGAAACGCTCTTATTATGGCAGTTAGGATGCACCTGAAAGAAGTTTATTCGCCACGATATTTACCCCGCAAGGGGACGGAAACAGTGTTATTTGTTTTTATTTTTATTTGTTTATTTAAATAATTCGCCACGATATTTACCCCGCAAGGGGACGGAAACAAGATGAGTGGGATAAACTCATGGAAGCTGGTTCTTTATTCGCCACGATATTTACCCCGCAAGGGGACGGAAACAACATCTTTAGTGACTTCAATAGCATTACTCCATACACTGTATTCGCCACGATATTTACCCCGCAAGGGGACGGAAACCAACATTAGGGACAACAAATGCAGCTTTTTGAGCATTATAATATTCGCCACGATATTTACCCCGCAAGGGGACGGAAACACCAGCAAGTTCTGTAGCTAGTACAAGTGCTTCAGCTTCTATTCGCCACGATATTTACCCCGCAAGGGGACGGAAACAGAGATTAACTCATAGCGATGCTCTAGTGATGGCGCTGCGGGTTCAATTCGCCACGATATTTACCCCGCAAGGGGACGGAAACACAATTACTACTCACCTTTAGTTTTTGGCTTGTATTTATGATTCGCCACGATATTTACCCCGCAAGGGGACGGAAACGCAGGAAGTTTAGCCAATGCTTGTATACCACAAATGGGATATTCGCCACGATATTTACCCCGCAAGGGGACGGAAACGTTTTAAAGATTGTTTGATTCTTATTAGCATGAGTATAAATTCGCCACGATATTTACCCCGCAAGGGGACGGAAACTACACTGCTAACAAAAGCAGTAAAAGCAAGCATTACATTTTTATTCGCCACGATATTTACCCCGCAAGGGGACGGAAACGTGTTGGGCCACATAAGATTATATATAGACCATGTAGCAACTATTCGCCACGATATTTACCCCGCAAGGGGACGGAAACAACACGAAATGATGAAAGTTCGTAGCTTGGCACTCAAGTATTCGCCACGATATTTACCCCGCAAGGGGACGGAAACACGTACACAGTCTTTTTGCTGAGGAAGTTTAGCTAACGCTTGTATTCGCCACGATATTTACCCCGCAAGGGGACGGAAACTACGACCACATTACCCGCACCTTTGGCTTTGCTGACTATTCGCCACGATATTTACCCCGCAAGGGGACGGAAACTTGGCTACAATGAAATCGTTGTAGGGATGTGGTTTCCCTATTCGCCACGATATTTACCCCGCAAGGGGACGGAAACGTTTGTTGAAAATTGTGAGTAGATCAGACATTGTTAATTCGCCACGATATTTACCCCGCAAGGGGACGGAAACCACAAATAAAGGTTCAGTGAACAAACCACCTTCTGACTTATTCGCCACGATATTTACCCCGCAAGGGGACGGAAACCCTCACCCCAACATAGAGTTTGTATAGCCTGACTTAAACTATTAATTCGCCACGATATTTACCCCGCAAGGGGACGGAAACTCTCCTATTAAAATAAAATATTATAGAGGGCCAATTACTCTCATATTCGCCACGATATTTACCCCGCAAGGGGACGGAAACGTTTGACAAAGAACTTCCAGTCATCAAGATTCAACTTATGAATTCGCCACGATATTTACCCCGCAAGGGGACGGAAACACAAGACTAGATTGATAAGATGTAAACATGCTGTGATTCTTATTCGCCACGATATTTACCCCGCAAGGGGACGGAAACAAATAGTCTGTGGTAAGTATGCTACAGAATTAGAGGCATTCGCCACGATATTTACCCCGCAAGGGGACGGAAACATCAGATCTTAAATACAATGAACCATTGGAACTACTAGTTTATTCGCCACGATATTTACCCCGCAAGGGGACGGAAACAAAGAAGACTGATCTATATTCAATGAGTTCTTTATCTCCATTCGCCACGATATTTACCCCGCAAGGGGACGGAAACCATGTTTAATACCCATCAATTCCTTATAAGAAGGATCTATTCGCCACGATATTTACCCCGCAAGGGGACGGAAACTTACTATTAACAACTCTGTTAATCTTAATGATTCTAAAGAGATTCGCCACGATATTTACCCCGCAAGGGGACGGAAACCATTGTAAGGACTAGCAACAAAGGCTGACAAAGGATGAATTCGCCACGATATTTACCCCGCAAGGGGACGGAAACGCTCATTGTGACTTGAAGCGTCCTGACTTTGTTAAAAAGGATTCGCCACGATATTTACCCCGCAAGGGGACGGAAACTCAATAAAGCTTTTCACTTATTTTCATACACTATAAAGATTCGCCACGATATTTACCCCGCAAGGGGACGGAAACCCAGTATCAACTAGCCTAATAACACATTGGTTATTATATTCGCCACGATATTTACCCCGCAAGGGGACGGAAACATTTTGTCAGGTGAGATAAAAGATCTGAGTAACGATATTCGCCACGATATTTACCCCGCAAGGGGACGGAAACACCATAGAGGGCGGTGTAAAACATCTCGCTAGTAAGGATTCGCCACGATATTTACCCCGCAAGGGGACGGAAACATTGATGCATTCTAGCCCATTCAGCTTTTTGTGTTGGAATTCGCCACGATATTTACCCCGCAAGGGGACGGAAACTGTGTATTGAGTTCATTGGCAATTTCCTCTAGTGTTGCGCATTCGCCACGATATTTACCCCGCAAGGGGACGGAAACCAGTATCAAAATGCAAGAGACAACGATGATGAGCGCATTCGCCACGATATTTACCCCGCAAGGGGACGGAAACAACAACCTTTACAACCGTAATCGTAGTAGTCTCTTCCTCGATTCGCCACGATATTTACCCCGCAAGGGGACGGAAACAACAAACCGAGCGCGGCAGCCACGAACTACTACACAGAACAATTCGCCACGATATTTACCCCGCAAGGGGACGGAAACCGCGCCATTTTTGGACATTTGCCAGTGGCAGTAAGGGCATTCGCCACGATATTTACCCCGCAAGGGGACGGAAACAATAAAAAAGCCCGATCATTTGATCGGGCTTTTTTATGATATTCGCCACGATATTTACCCCGCAAGGGGACGGAAACGGAGTAGTAGATATTTTTTCATGGGTTTATGATATATTTATTCGCCACGATATTTACCCCGCAAGGGGACGGAAACGGCAGCCGAAGCTTTAGCTTTTAATGCTGTTGGGGCAAGATTCGCCACGATATTTACCCCGCAAGGGGACGGAAACTCTGTGGGAAAACCAGATGCTTCACCATATACAGTGTTGTAATTCGCCACGATATTTACCCCGCAAGGGGACGGAAACTGTTGCTGGTGTTGTCACTGAAACTATTGTTTCTGCTGAATTCGCCACGATATTTACCCCGCAAGGGGACGGAAACTCCTTTTGAGCAGCAGTCATTCTAGAACCAACTTGACCTATTCGCCACGATATTTACCCCGCAAGGGGACGGAAACTTAGGTGCAGTGTTAGCATACATGACAAGTTCAGAGACATTCGCCACGATATTTACCCCGCAAGGGGACGGAAACCGATGTATGCTAAATCATCAAGGTCCAACTCTTTATACTCATTCGCCACGATATTTACCCCGCAAGGGGACGGAAACTGATCTCAGTGATAACACCAGCCTTCATTGGATAAAGAATTCGCCACGATATTTACCCCGCAAGGGGACGGAAACTGCAGGGTTGCCCTTGCCAGTTTGCTGGCTTCACTTTCAAATTCGCCACGATATTTACCCCGCAAGGGGACGGAAACTAGAACGCCCTTGGGGTGAGTTGACCAGACTTGTATATGAGTATTCGCCACGATATTTACCCCGCAAGGGGACGGAAACCTCTACCAAAGTTGCCTACCCTTAGATTAGGAAACATTCCATTCGCCACGATATTTACCCCGCAAGGGGACGGAAACGTTGTGATTGGTGTATGCTCTGTTCACTATTCTTAAACCATTCGCCACGATATTTACCCCGCAAGGGGACGGAAACGCTCGATAGTATTCTGATTCAATGCTCTGGACAAACTGATTCGCCACGATTTTTACCCCGCAAGGGGACGGAAACTGAGGCACAGCAGTATTAAAGCGCTGCACCCCATTGCATTCGCCACGATATTTAACCCACAAGGGGACGGAAACGGCGATCCAAGGAAAAAAGCAAAAGTAGAAAGTAAAAAGAATGATAGCAGCCCTTATCAACACAAACTAACAAACCAAAATCCATCCTAAATTTTACCTTTTAACTTGATAAGGGGTACGGAAACATTTATGCTACACCTACCCAACTCATCACCCAAACCGAAAACATACTCATGGCAAATAGAGAACCAGACCCCATCAGAGAAAATCGGATTGACTATGACATAGTAGTCGATGCCTACGATGAAGAAGAAAGAGCAATGGGTTGGTACTGTTACCTTGGAGATAAAATCACCTTCCCATTTTCTGCCAAATGGAAGAAAACAAACAAAAAAACAGGCGCGATCGCCGAAAAGGAAGTTAAAGTGTTAGATATGGCTTCAGCAGAAGATTGTGAAAGAAATATGTATGTTGAAGTAACCTACATTGACAAACAAGATGACACATTCACTGCAAAACTATCAGATATCGAAGCCATAAACCCAGACTCAGACACCGAAGAAGCACTAGCAGACTGGCAATATTGGGTAGACATGAATTATGGATTTTAGATAGATCTAGTAATCAATAGGAAAAGCAACCCAAGCACAAATGTCACACTCAAAAACATCAGCGATCCCCCCTTGGACAGACGACACAGAACTCGTCAGCATCTCCATCACCTTAAAAGCGATCGCAAACATTGAATTATCCCAAAACTACACCACCGCACTCCATGCATGGTTTCTCCATCAAGTCCGCGACAGCGATCCCCAACTCTCCGCCTATCTCCATGACGGACAATCAGAAAAAGCCTTTACCCTATCTCCCCTCAATGGCAACCTCAAACCCATAAACAATATATTTCTTGCCAAAGCCAACAGTACCTATACTTGGACAATCTCAGCCCTATCAAAGCCCCTGTGTGAATGGCTAAGAAATTGGTATAGCAGCCATCCAGAAATCATTAATCTTTACAAAGGTAACTTTGCGATCGCCCAGATCGGCATTAATCAACCTCCTACAACCTACAACAATCTCTGGTCAGATTCATCAAATCCAGAATCAAGGTTTACACTCGCTTTCCTAACGCCTACTTGCTTTCGCAGCAAAAATCACCATTTACCCTTACCCATTCCCGTCAATATTTTCCACAGCTACCTCCGCCGATGGAACGACTTTGCGCCTGAATCTTTTCCCCAAGAAGAATTTTTGACATGGATTGAAAAGGTGGTTTATATAACTAACCACGATCTCGACTGTACTAAGGTAGCTGTTGCTAAACAGGGCTATGTAACTGGATTTACAGGTAATGTCGAATTTGCTGTCGATCTCAAAGCCTCTCGAAATCCTGATTTTGAAAGGTTGCTCTCAGCCTTAATTAAACTCGCAGCCTATTGTGGCACAGGGCATAAAACCACCTTTGGGCTAGGACAAACGCGCCTGATTGGGAGGAATGAAGTCGGAAACGGTAAGTGTGAAAAAGATTCAATTACAACTAATCCAATTCAAGAACATTTAGTTAAGAGAATTGCTGAACTAACAGACTTATTTCTGCAAACTAAAAAACGGCAAGGAGGCGATCGCGCTCAGAACACTGCTACAGTCTGGGCAACAATCCTAGCTCGCTATGAACTAGGAGAGAGATTAAAAGCGATCGCGATCGATCTCGATATGCCCTATGAAACGGTTAGAAAATACGCTCAAACTGCGCGTAAAGCGATCGGCGCTTTAGAAAAAATTCCATAAAAAAGCTTGGAATATTGAGGTCGAATACTAATTTTGGTATTTAGAATCATATTCAAATTTTGGGAGACCTGAGTATTGTTAATAGGATTAACCACCAAGGCATTCGCAGATCAGGAATGAACTTAGCTCTATGTTTAAGATTCGGTAAAGCTTGTGACAATAAAAATTTGAGGGAGCGTAAAGAAGCAGGACGATGCTGATATTCATCAACTATTCTATAACGAGCCGCCAGTTCTGCCGCAATCTGAACTTTACTAGTTCGCTGCATCAGATTTGGATCGTTATATAATGACGCAATTACTCTCCCGACAAACAAGGGAGTTTCCCAATTAAATTTATCAGCGATCGCCGCCACACCAACATTACTCGCAGTACCCTCAAGGTTTTCATCAGCCAACTGATGAAACTGCTCAGTGCCGACAATTCCCGGCCAAAGTGAAATCGAAGCAACATTAAAAGGCTTTAGTTCGACTGCCATATCAGCCGCTAGGCGATCGCAAGCAGATTTACCAGTACCATAGGCTACTCCAAAGATAGGAGCTAAGCCACCCCAAGAAGAAATCGTCACGATCAAGCCTTGTTTGCGTTCAGTCATCATCTTCGCAGCAAAATGACTTGCTACATAGTGACTTCGCAAACCAACTTGATTGCAAGCATCCCAAAGACTTATATCTGATTCCCAAAAAGGTTTACCGTTGGAAGAGATTAGCGATCGCACGCCACCATAAGCATTATTCACCAACAGATCTAATTGTCCATTTTGTTCCTGCTCAATTTGCTCAAATAGAGATTTAATTTGCTCATCATCACTATGATCAATGGAAACTGCA
>JBIKYZ010000233.1:0-7674 GCA_044354985.1 Pseudanabaena sp.
GACTAGTTAGAAAGACCCTATCCTTTTCTAAAAAGTTGGAAAATCACATCGGAGCCATTTGGAATTTTATTCATCATTACAACGCTTCTTTGCCTGCTCGTTCATCCTTTCCTTTTTAGGACTACCCTCAGTCTTACTTTGCCTCCGTCCAAGCTCATTTCTTCTACAGTCTCAGCTAACTCTACTTGCGGAAAATTGTATCGTTGTACCAGTCTCTGTTGAGTACTGTGGCTAACCACGATCCCTGTTAACTCCTTAACGTTTTTCATCGCTCGTGCGTAGGACTCATTGCCACTGGTGAGCAAGCAGCATTTTTCCATGTGTGGACTAAGCTGAGTTCTTGCTCTTACGTTTAGTTGTTTTGCTTGCTTGCTGGTGATGGTCAGATCGCCAATACTACTCTTCAGATGCCTCTCTTTTCCTGCTTTTGTGCCACTACTTGTCTCGACAAAAAAACACCAATTTTTGGGCTAACATTTTCTAACATTTGCTCTCGCACAGCTAGTTCTATCCCTTCCAAGGTCTTTAACTGTTCGGCATTCTTTGCTTCTGCATTCCGATACAGTATTGCGGCAATTCCTTGGCAGTATTCTTCTAACTTCTGTTGGTCTTCGGGTGTCATTGGCTTCGCGTGCGGATTTTGTTCTATTATCTCATCTCTACACTTATAAGCATTTATACTCAGTGCTTAACTGAGATGCTCCCTACGAATTTTCTATCCAATCCCATCATGCTTTCCAACAAATCTGAAACACTACCGGAATTTGCGGACAGCATTCTCATAATGCAAGTCGATCAAGCTGGTTGTCATCGGGCTAAGCGCTTACGATTGCCGCAAAACATTATTTTGATATTTCAGCCTGCTCATTCTCCAGAATTAAACCCGATTGAACGAGTTTGGTTACATTTGAAGCAAGGTTTGCGGTTTACTTTACCCAAAAATATGGATGAGTTAAGGCTTTTGGTCAAGAATCGTCTTTCCGAGATGACTAAATCTGTCATTGCCTCCCTTGTCGGTAAAGATTCTATACTCGATGCTCTATCTGTTGCCTCTCTTTTGTGTTTTGGTATAAATTGGTATAACATGAATTCGACAACGCTATTTGCCGTACCAACTTAATTGCATGGATTATCTTTTGAGGATGTTTGCCCGATCGCTGCGGCTAAGTCCTGAAAACGGCGTGGATCTCCCTCGCTAACGGCACTAAGCCGTTCTTCGTTCTTCATTTCATAAAGATGATTGAGAATATTCTGCCAATCATCCGATGTTAAAGGAGATTCTTTTTCTTGAACTGCTGAGCTTTTTTGAGAAATATCAAAATTACTTGTATAAGTTTGTTGGAGCCTCTGCTGCAACCTTTGTTGAGCTAGCCAGACACGAGCACGAATCGCCAATACCTCATCGTTACATCCCATTAGATTAAATTGCACTTGAATTTCCGATCGCCATGTGGGAAGTTTATTAGCGATCGTAATCGCTAAAGCCTCTAAACCTACCACAGCCGCATAGCGCACGACCCATTCTTCATCTTGTTGTGCTACAAACAATAATGCATCTAAAGCTTCTTCCTGCGCCATTTCACGGAGTTCATCAGGAAACCAACGCCATTTCATCATCCCTAGCCCTTTGACCGCAGCACGACGAACACTCATCGCAAAGTCGGCAGTCGCCACACCAAGCAAAGTTATCAAACCTCTAGGATCGCCTATGCCAGCTAAAGCGCGGATCGCCCACGATCGCGCTGTGTAGTTGTGCATATCCAATAGCTCTAGCAAAGCAGGTACGGCAGGATTTCCTAACTTGATTAATCCATCCACCGAAGCAACAGCAGCACCAGGATTGTTGTAGCTCAGAGCCTCAATCAAAATGGGAATAGCACCTACTAATTGAGCATCCGCTAGATTTTGAACAGCTTCAAGTAAAAGCTTAGAAGAATCTGCTTCTTCTACAGCCTGTATTAGTTGAGTAAGGCGATCAGTCATAGGTTTAAAAAGTAGGGAAGCGCTTTGCGCTTCTCTACTTTACAATAAATCATCCATCAGAGCCATGACTCTCACCGCACCTTCTGTAAGTTCTGGAGGTATCGCAAGAGGAATTTGTTTTTCTAATAATCCTTTCAGGCAAATTAGTTTGAGGCTATTTTCCGCAAGCGTATCGCCGATCGCCTCCGCCGCCGCCAAATAACCGATCGCGCCCAAATCTGAAAGAACCGTGCGACGCAATTGCAAATCATCATTGGACAGAGCCATGATTAAGCGATCGCCATATTGGTTAGCCACCTCTGGCTCCGAAAGTTGATACATAGCTCTTGCGGCAGCATATTGCACTTTAGGGATTGGATGATCTAAAAATGGCAAGATATCAGGAATCGCTCCTACAGCTCTTAGTGTTCCTAATGCTTCTAAGAAAGCATCATAAGGGTGTTCTGGTTCTGCGTCAGCACTAACTTTAAAATTAGGATTTTTGATTAACTCGAATATATATGGTACGCAGGAATCATCACCCAACATTTCTAAGGATTGAGCAGCAGCTTCACGAACATAAAAGTCATTGCATTCTAGCGACTTGATTAATGCTGGTACTGCCCTGCGATCTCCCAGTTTCCCCAAAGCCCTTGCCGCGTTGCGCCGTAATGGATACCCTCCCGCCTCAGTGCGATCGGCTTCATCAGCCAAAGCTAAAATCAACAGATCGATGGCTTCTGGCAAATTTACTCGAAAACGACCTAACCACCAAGCTGCATAAACTCGTAATCCCAAATCTTCACTCTGGAGATTGATGAGCGCTTGTTCGATTGTTAATTGATTGTCGTCTGGAATGCCAGATTCTTCGTTCATAATTTTAATTTGGTCGTAATAAATGGCTTTCACTCCATTAAAAAGCAAAAAGCACCCCCGAAGAGGTGCTTTTTATTTTAAAGCGAAGAATTAGCTAAGAGCATTGATTGCATAGTCAATGTAGGAGTTAGCTTCAACAGCTGAGTCTCCAGACAAACCATGGTTAGCCTTAACATACTTAAGAGCTTCAACATACCAGCTAGGAGAAAGATCAAAGGTGCGGTTGATTTCTGCAATACCAGCAACCAAGTAATCATCCATTGGGCCTGTGCCACCAACTACGCAGCAGTATGTAACCATACGGATGTAGTAGCCGATGTCACGTACACACTTGTCTTTGCCAGTTTGGCTAGAAGCATAGTTAGCACCAGTCATGGAGGTGGTGTAAGGGAACTTGCTGTATACAGCGTTAGCAGCGCCAGAAGCCAAAGATTCAGCCTTTTCGCTCAAAGCCTTAGCAGCAGCTAGACCAGAGGTAGCTTGACGGAAACGACCGAAAGCAACTTGAGTTTCGGTGGTGCTTAGGAAACGACCTTGAGAATCGGCGGCGGATACTGCTTCGGTTAAAGGGGTTTTCATTGTGAGATGTTCTCCAAAATAGTTTTTTTAAGTGAAATGTGGTCTATTGACCAAATGATATGTCGCAAAATACTGGCTGACTGAAGACTGGACAAGACCAGACTAAGCAACAGCAGCAGCAGCCTTATCGAAGTAGCTACCGATTTCACTCATAAGAGCGGAACAATCGCCACGGGTTACGCCGTTAGGATCGTTAGCGATTGCAATCGCAGCATCCTTCATTTTGCCGATACCAACAGCAACTGAAGAACCAGGAGTACCAAGTGCCAAGTAGGTTTCTTTCAAACCATTGAGGCAACGATCTTCCAAGATGCTTGCATCGCCAGAATAGATAGCGTAGGTAACATAGCGCAATACGATTTCCATGTCGCGCAAGCAAGCTGCCATACGACGGCTGGTGTAAGCATTTCCACCAGGAGCGATCAAAGCAGGCTGTTCAGCGAACAAAGCGCGGGCAGCATTAGCAACGATTGCAGAAGAGTTGCTGGTGATGCGGTTTACAGCGTCCAAGCGCTTGCTGCCATCAGCAACCATTGCACTTAGAGCATCAATTTGAGAAGCACTGATATAAGCGCCTCTGGAATCAGCTTGGGATACTACCTTTGCAAATGCGTCGTACATAATACTGTTATCTCCAGTTTTGTAATTATCTTTTATTTTTATGTCATCTTCAAACTGATTAAAGTCTGATGGATGATTGACCGATCTAAGCTTTATCTGATGTTTATTTCAGAAAACCTTAGAAAAACCTTTGTTTTAAATAGTTGGAAAAACTCACTCGATTTAGATAAACACTTGTGGTTTCTTCAATCTCGCTCAGTTCAATTTCCTACCTATTTGTTTATACTATGTCGTTGGATCATTTTTTGTTAAAGATTGTCACAATTTATAACGGCTTGTTGCGAGATCACGTTTTTGGGCTCGCGATCGCCATTGATTCTACGAGAAAAGGCGGTTCTAGCAGTTTTAGAGCCACCTTTTTTATACTTCTTTTAAAATTTGCTGTATTGTCAGCAACAATTGCTTGAGCTTGACAGGCTTGCTGAGATAGGAATTAGCACCTGCTTCTAGACATTTTTCGCGATCGTTAGGCATCGCTAAGGCTGTCAGAGCAATCACGGGTATATCTGCAATTGCAGGTAAAGATCGAATTTGACGAGTGGCATCTAACCCATCCATGATGGGCATTTGAATATCCATCAAAATTAAATTGGGATGTGAAGCATTTGCCATATCGACAGCCTCCTGTCCATTTTGGGCTTGGATAATCTCATAGCCTTGCTGCTCAAGGAAGTCCACAATCGTCTTCGTATTTGCTTCGCTATCTTCTGCTAACAGGATTAATGCTGGCTTAGTAGATTGCGAAATGGGCGCAGACTGCTTGTTATTTAATCTCTCTGGCTTGGTTTTAAGATCTATGGGTTGGCTTATGGGAGGAGTTGGAATTGGTAAGGAGTGGGTGGGAATAGAGATATAAGGTAAAGTAACTGTAAAGCAGCTGCCTAAGCCAATGGTACTCTCGACATCCACTCTGCCATTTTGTAATTCGACTAGATATTTGACTAATGCTAGACCTAACCCTGTACCTTCATATTGACGATTGAGCTTGCTATCAATCTGCACAAAGGACTGAAAAAGCTTGCTGATATTTTCTGGAGCAATACCAATACCAGTGTCGCTAACATGAAACTGAATCGTCTGTTTGTTAACGTTTTTGTTGTCAATATCAACGGATAAAGTAACTTTGCCACCTACTGGCGTGAATTTGACGGCATTGTTAAGCAGATTGATGAGTACTTGGCGCATCCGCAATTCATCTACAGCCACTTCGATCGCGATTGGGGTGATGTTTACCTCAACAACGATTTTTTTGGCTTCTGCTGCTTGCTTGACAAAGCTGAGGCTGTTCTCACAAAGTTTTGGTAATAAGGTCGGTGCAATCTGTAACTTTAGTTTGCCAGCTTCAATTTGAGTGAGATCTAAAATGTCGCTAATTAAATTGAGTAAATGTTGACCACTTTGCTCGATGGTAACGATCGCATTTGTTTGTTTCTCGTTCAATTCACCATAAACGTTTTCTTGTAAGCTTTCTGATAACCCCAAAATGGCATTAAGAGGTGTTCGCAGCTCGTGACTCATATTGGCAAGAAATTCGCTCTTAGCCATGTTCGCCGCATCAGCGGCTTCTCTCATGGTTTGAGCCTGAACTAATAATTCAGCCTGTTGCAAAGCTACACCTAATTGTGAAGCGATTTGTGTGACAAATTCTTTTTCTCTTGGTTGCCATTGCCGCGCTCCAGAGCATTGATGAATGCATAGTAGTCCCCAAAGTTCTTCATTTCTAAATAGCGGTACAACTAAGCTCGCTTTAACCTGAAAGTCAGAGAGCATTTTCAGGTAATCAGCTTCTAACTCGGCATTGTCTACATCATCAACTGTATAGTCCTCTTTCGTAGGATTGGCTTTGATTTCTTTGGCTAGAGGATGCTTTGGAATCGGAGTCCCTAAGATAGATAGATAGTCTATGCGAATATCTTCAGAAATTATTTGTCCTTGTTGACGATCGGATTTAAATCGAAAAATTATGACGCGATCGGCATGAAGCAATCGGCGGACTTCTTGAGTGGTAGTCGTAAAAATCGTAGATAGATCTAGAGATTGCCGAATTTTGCTGATTACAATCGCTAAGGTTTGCTGTTGCTCTTCGATCGCTGGTAATTGTCGGGCTTGGGTTTGGGTTTGTTCTAGCCCTTCTGCTTGCTGCAAAGCTGCACCTAAGTAAGCAGCAACCTGTTTGCTAAATTCTACCTCCGATTCTTCCCATACACGAGTTTTACTATGCTTATAAATCCCCAATAGTCCCCATAGTTTCCGCCCAACAAAAATCGGAATCACAAGAAAGGCTTTGATCAGGTAATGCTCAAGAATTTCAACATGACATGGAGACAGTTGGGCGTTATAAATGTCACTGACATTAGAGACTTCGTGGTTTTGGTAGCGACCGCCTTGAGTTTCCTGCAAATAACTGTCATTCCATATAGTTCTTGAAGCGGCTAAAATATGAGCCCATTCAGGGCTAAGTGATTCGAGTCGGTTGATAAATCCCCCACCCCAGTCAGGATCGAATTGATAAATGCCAACTCGATCTACGGCTAATAATTGGCGGACTTCTTCAGTAGCCGTGCAAAAAAATGAGTCTATATCTAGGGCTTGTTGTAATTTGGCGAGGATTCTGGCTAAAGCACGTTGTTGGTTAGCGATCATCGTGGAGTAGTGCAACTCCATCGTGCGAATTTGTACCTGTTTTTCTAAACTGGCATTTAAAATTTGGATCTGCTTGTAGAGTTTGTCCTGTTTGATCGCCGTAGCAAAGCGCTCGGAAAGAGACTGAGCTAAGCGAATATCTGAATCTGCCCAAGATTGTGCATTGCCCTTCTTGATTTGCTTCCATGCTTCAAAGGATTGACGGGGTGCAAGCTGCCGCTTATCAGGATCATGTTCGCCTGCCCACAACACTTCGTGATTGGTATCATTGCGAAAAATACTGAGACAGCCCACTACTTCATATCCAAAACAGATCGGAACGATTAAAATCCCACGAATTTTGGTTGCTTGAAAAGAGATCGCCAATGTCCGAAATAATGGTTCTTGATAGATGTCGGCGATCGCCCAAATATTCAAGTCCGTGATTGACTCTTGGGGCACAGAGGAGAGTGTATAAACAGCCCGCATCCAAGCTACTGACCAAGGTTTTTCGTTGGTATTATTTTCAGAATCTCGATTAGTGGCGATCTCGGCTGAGTGCAGAAAGTTTTGCCAGAGCAAATTTTCTTCAATATTGCGATCGTTGCCGCTAATGTGATCGGGCTGTTCACCACAGGTATACAAATCAGTTGTTTGGTTCGTACCGTTGATGGGTAAATACAATCGCCCACCTGAGCCTTGAAATAACTCCACTGTTTTTTCTAGCGCTTCCTGCAATTGCGCTACAGTTCGGGAATAGAGCAAAGTCGTAACCTGATTAACATTAGCTTCCTGTTTAGCCTGTGCTCGCACCTGTTCCAATAAAATCGATTGGGCGATCGCCACAGACACTTGATCGACAACTGCTTGAATAAAATTTAATTCTTCGGTAGTGTGTCACATTTGTTGAGAGCATGAGGAGGATTGAAATCAAAACTCATATCTATTGATAAACAGACCGATGACAATATCATGCATCACAATGGATTTAGAGAAGCAAATCGTCTTTCTGGC
>JBIKYZ010000234.1:0-7671 GCA_044354985.1 Pseudanabaena sp.
GACTAGTTAGAAAGACCCTATCCTTTTCTAAAAAGTTGGAAAATCACATCGGAGCCATTTGGAATTTTATTCATCATTACAACGCTTCTTTGCCTGCTCGTTCATCCTTTCCTTTTTAGGACTACCATACTTTGCAGCAGGTCACAAAGTTATCAAAACTAATCCTTACTTTGCCAGTCCGAAACCGATTCCAAGTTTCTGGAGACACAAGCGTTTTTTTTGTCCAATAGCGATCGGTTTTATTCCGACCACTATTTTTAATAGCGACATTAACTTTTTCCACCCCAGCGCTCGAAAGTCTAGACATAGCTAAAACCATCCACCCTAACTTAAGCCGTAGATTATCATATTTTATACAGATATAGTCAAAAAATTGTTCGGTTGCAGACAATTAATGTGTTTTTTTGTCAGTTATTGTCAGTTTTTAGGACAATATTTAGACAAAAAACTGACAGTAATTTTTCTGATTTTTTTGCTTTAATAAGTCTAGGTTATTAATTCGGGGTGGGGTTTGGGCAAACTGTTTTACATGGGTAAAGCCATATAAATACTTTAATCACTAGGTTAAAGATCATTGCCCTTACTTAAGAAGTATTACTTTTACTTCGACCGATATTTCAGTAAACATCCGAGACATCATCAGTAAACATTCGAGACATCATCAGTAATTATGAATAAATTTAAGCGCATTCTTTTGGCTTCTGGCTTGGCGGCAACCGCTTCTCTAGTGGCGAATTCATCTGCATTTGCTGGGACTACTGGCACGGTTAACTTGAGTGGTACTGTTCCTTCTAGTCTAACAATTTCAGTAGGTACATTGAGTACTGCTTCTTCTCTTGCATTATCACCTGGAACCTATAGTAATGTTAAAGTTGGTGTGATAACTGGAGCCTCAACCAACAGTGCTAACGGACTTAAAGTTGTGTTAAGTAGTACTTGGGCGTTAAGATCGGGCAGTAATTCTATAGCCATCACCAATATAGGTGAGGCTGCTGGTACTACCGCTACATCAGTCGAGGGTAATCAAGCTAACCCAACTGGCAACTATACTCTCTCGAGCACAAGGACTAGTGCATCTGGGAATGCGACTGATTCAAGTATTTTCATTGGTTACACTGTACCAACTGGTCAAGCTCCGGGGACTTACGTGGGAAGCATTACTTTCACTGCTAGTGATAACTAACTAAACATCTACAGGACAAAAAACAAAAAATAGAACGACCAAAAACTTTTACTCAGAAAGGATGTAGGGTAATCATCTTCCATCCTTTCCGAGATGGCTTTTTGAGTTTTTCTTGTTTAGCTATACATCACTAGTAATCATGAACAAATTTAATCGCATTCTTCTGGCTTCTGGCTTGGCGGCAACCGCTTCTCTAGTGGCGAATTCATCTGCATTTGCTGGGACTACTGGCACGGTTAACTTGAGTGGTACTGTTCCTTCTAGTCTAACAATTTCAGTTTGGACGATCGGTACTGCTACTTCTCTTGCATTATCACCTGGAACCTATACTAATGTTAAAGTTGGTGTGATAACTGGAGCCTCAACCAACAGTGCTAACGGACTTAAAGTTGTGTTAAGTAGTACTTGGGCGTTAAGATCGGGCAGTAATTCTATAGCCATCACCAATATAGGTGAGGCTGCTGGTACTACCGCTACATCAGTCGAGGGTAATCAAGCTAACCCAACTGGCAACTATACTCTCTCGAGCACAAGGACTAGTGCATCTGGGAATGCGACTGATTCAAGTATTTTCATTGCTTATACTGTACCAACTGGTCAAGCTCCGGGGACTTACGTGGGAAGCATTACTTTCACTGCTAGTGATAACTAACTAAACATCTACAGGACAAAAAACAAAAAATAGTTGTCCAAACATTCTTTTTGAGCACGAGTGTTTGGACAACTATTTTGCATCCTTTCCGAGATGGCTTTTTGAGTTTTTCTTGTTGAGTTATACATCACTGGTAATTATGAACAAATTTAATCGCATTCTTCTGGCTTCTGGCTTGGCTGCAACCGCATCTCTAGTGGCGAATTCACCTGCATTTGCTGGCACTACTGGCAAAGTTGACTTGAGTGGTAATGTTCCTTCTAATTTAGGAATTACAGTAACTCCTACGAGTAGTGCTACTTCTATGGTTTTTGTCCCTGGCAATAATACTGCTGATCTGATGATCGCCCAAATAACTGGTGCGGCAACCAACAGTTCTAGCGGACTTAAAGTTACTGTATCTAGTAGTTGGAAGTTGCAATCGACAGTAAAGTCTTCTGATTATGTATACATTACAGCTTTTGCTGAATCTAGCGGTATTGTGTATCAAGGGAGTGCTAGCATTTCGAATAAGAGAAGGCTACAAGACAATAACCTCCAGTCCAATGTTCCTTTTGACCTCGCTATCACAAATACCAATGCGGCAGGGGCTGCACCAGATTCAAGCCTGTACATTAGTTTTTCAGCCCCAGGCACTACCTCAGCCGCAGGTCTGTACACGGGAAGTATTACTTTCACGGCCACCGATAAATAACTAAACATCCTAACTACAGGACAAAAATCAAAAATAGAACGCCCAAAAGGACAAAAACTGTTATTCAGAAAGGATGTAAGGCAATTACCTAAAATCCTGTCTGAGTAAAAATTTCGAGTTTTTATCCTGTAGTTAACATCACTAGTAATCATGATCAAAGTTCATCGTATTCTTTTGGCTTCTAGTTTGGCGGCAATCGCATCTCTCATGACGAATGCGGCTGCATTTGCTGGCCCTACCGCCACGATTAACTTGAGTGGTACTGTTCCTGCTGCTTTACCAATTACATTATCTCCTGCGCCTGATGCTGGTTCTCTTACTTTGTCCCCTGGTAATGCTTATACTGGCATTAAGATTGCCGCTATATCTGGTTTATTAACCAACAGTAGTAATGGACTTAAAGTTACCGTAACTAGTGCTAGTAATTGGAGATTAGTATCGGGTTCTAATTTTATAGAATTTGGCGGATTGGGTGAAGCTCTAGGTACTAATGCTACATCGCCCACGTCCATGCGATCGCCCAGCCATTATGATTCTAATCCCCTGCAATTAACTAGAATCTCTAGTGCTGGGAATGCATCTGATTCAAGTATTTTCATTAGTTATACTATCCCCCCCAATCAAGCTCCGGGGACTTATACAGGTAGCATTACTTTCACTGTCACCGATAATTAGAGCATGTTTGAGAAGTTTTTTACCCTCCCTAGCTCCCCTTTGAAAGGGCTACCGTGTACACACAAGTCTAACTGTCTACGTTGCGATTTATTTAAGCCCCTTAAATCCCCCAATTCTGGGGGACTTTGAAAGAATTTTATTTTCTTGTTCCCCCAGAATTGGGGGCTAGGGGGCGGATAAATGTTGACTTAGCTAACTCTTTCTTTGACTACAAACATGAGATTACAATTTTCTAAACTCTGGCTGACGTTATTTCTATTACTAGTAAATATTCAACCCAGTTTCGCCTTTAAAATTTTGCCCATTTCGCGGACATTTACTCCCATCGGCTCAGAGGCAAGCCAATCCTACGAGCTGACTAGCGATAGCAACGAACCAGAGGCCGTCCAATTTTCAGTGGTTACTCGTGAAATGGATATAGATGGGAACGAACGCTATACACCCGCCGATGATAACTTTTTGATCTATCCACCGCAGGTAATTCTCCAACCAAATACCAAGCAAACCGTACTCGTGACATGGGTGGGCGACTCAAACCCAACTAAGGAGCTTTACTATCGCCTAGTGTCCGAACAAGTACCGATTAATCTCACCAAGCCTGAAGCTGGCAAACCAACCAAAGTAACGGCTAAAGTCGAGATTTTGCTGAAGTATATGGGTTCTCTCTATGTCCGTCCTGAGAATGCCGAGCCTAAACTAGTTTTAGATAATGTCGCTGTCCAAAAAGAAAAGGATAAACCCGTAATTGCGATTACCTTTAACAATCAAGGCGCAGCTAGAGCAACCTTGGCTGATTTTAAGTTAAACCTTGCCAGTGGCGGCAAAACCGTGGCGCTCACAACTGAACAACTTAAGGATATTACTGGTCAAAATATTTTGGCAAATCATAAGCGCCGCTTTGTGATTCCCTATCCTGCGGATTTACCACAGGGAACTGTGACCGCGACATTTGACTATAAGCAATAGATTTCATGGGTTTTGTCAGCCAGATTTTCCTTGCTGTCATCAGTCTTATTTTGTTAGTTCCCAGAGCCGCACTAGCCCAAAAAATCGCACCCGATCCCCCCGAAGATGCGCTTTTTGAACAGGTATTTAAGCGTCCTCAGTCGCCACAGGGCAATCAGAGGCTAACGGTTTCTTGGTCAATCGATGGTCAATTTAAGGGGCGGATTCCTATTCTATTGGAGGCTAATAATCGCTCAAAAATTAGGATCAATTCCACAATTCTGCTTGATAACTTAAAGGAAGTGGCGCGTCCTGAAGTCCTCGACAAGTTGCAAGCTGGGCTTGATAGAGAAAAGAACATTGCGATCGATTTATTGCGCGAAAATGGTTTAAAGGCTGTCTTTGATGAGCGAAAATTGCAACTATTCATCGAAGTCCCTCCAGCACAGCGCAAAGTCAATGTTTTAAGTTCGCAATCAGGAGATCCCGACGCAGCAAATGCGATTTTGCCGAGTCGATTTAGTGGTTATTTGACAGTTCGCGGTGGTGAAAAGTTTGTCTTCGCTAATACGGGCAATTCCAGTAATACGGGTCGGCAACCGCTAAATCTTAACTTCGATACAGCTTTTAATTGGAATGGTTGGGTTTTAGAAGGTAATCTCTCCTTTGTCGAACGGGCTAGTCCAGAATGGAAGCGGGGGAATTTTCGGATTGTCTATGATGATATCGATCGCGCTGTCACCTATGCGATCGGCGATCTGGGGGTTCCTACTGTTGGCTATCAACTCAGCAAACCCTTATTAGGATTGTCGATCGCCCGAAATTACAGCTTGCAACCATATCTGATCACCCGTCCTGTCAGTCAATACGAATTTTTTTTAGAAAATCCCTCCACCGTAGAAGTGTTTGTCAATGGTAAATTACTGCAAACCCTAGAGCTAAAGGCAGGTCAGCAAGATATTCGGAATCTGACCCTTAGTTCTGGGGTGAATGATGTGCAGTTAGTGATCACCGATAATGTGGGACGAGTGCAGCGTTTGGACTTTAGCAATGCGATCGCCTCAAGTCTACTTGCTCCCAATGCACAGCAATTCGTCTATATCTTGGGGTTTCCCACCATAACTAGCGGTAATGGCACTAGTTATGATTTCACATCACCGACTATTTTTGCCGCCTATCGTCAAGGAATTAATAACACCCTCTCAATGGGCGGCTATCTCCAAGCCGATCTCCGTCAGCAAATCATGGGAATAGAGGGAGCTTTGGCAACAACCTTAGGTAATATTTCTTGGGATATGGCTCTTAGTAATGCCGAGCAATTAGGGCTAGGGCTAGCGGCTCGTTTGGGTTACGAATTTATCAAATCAGGGGAAACGAATCCTTTAGATCAGTCCTTTGGCTTCACGCTCGAACATCGCAGCGCCAATTTTTTATCTTCCAATTTGTCTTCTAATTCATCGAATAATCTATCTAGCAATTCATCTTCTAGCCTGAAGATGACTAATCCATCACTGCTAGATTTCACCGCCAATTATCGCCAAAAACTATTCTGGGAAATCACGAGTGGGCTAAATTTTCGTTATCAATTGGGACGCGATCGCCCTGACAGCTATCAAATAGGTCTAAACCTCAATAAATTCCTCGGCAATGGCTTCTCGATTTCGTTGAATCTCAGTGAATCGGGAGATGGGATCAAGCCTAAAGAACAAAAAATTTTAATCGGCGTAACTTGGTCAGGGACAGTTCCCCAAACTCAGCAAACGCTCCAAGCTTCAATGGATATCACTAATAAAGATGCTCCCACCACAAGGGCAAGTTGGACTAATTCATCCCCAAATTTAGAAGGTATTGGCATGGCTGTGGATATCGCCCGCAACCCTTCAAATGACAGTCTCACAGGTAAACTCAGCTATCGCGGTTATCGAGGAGAATTCTCGTTATCCCAAAATGCTTTGCTTAATCGCAATGGTCAAACTACAAATACCACTCAGTTGGATTTCGGAACATCTTTGGTATTTGCCGATGGCTATTGGGGTATCTCCCGCCCCGTTACGGGTAGCTTCGTGTTAGTCGCGCCGCACCCGACTCTGCAAGGTCGTGTAATCGGCATTAACCCCAATGCGATCGGTGGTAATGCCGCGCAGATAGAAGAAATTAGTCCAGCCGTTTTACCAGATTTGTCACCCTATCAAGTTTCCAAAATCCGCATTGCCGCCCAAAATTTGCCTGTGGGTTATGATTTGGGTCAAACCAACTATGCGATTTTACCCACTTACAAAAGTGGAACGGCGATCCGTATCGGTACTGATGCAACGATCTTTTTACGCGGTACATTACGCAACAACAAAGATGAGCCGCTATCTCAATTGTCTGGAGAATTTATTTCTCTATCCGATCCCAAGTGGACTCCCTTACAAATATTCACTAATAAAGCAGGAAAGTTTGTCTTAAAAGGCATGAAACCAGGTCGATATGAGTTAAAAATGTTTAACGATCCCCCCGCCATCTTCTCTATTGAGATTCCTGAAGGGAAAACTGGTGTTTATGACTTGGGTGCGGTGCGATCATTAAGCGATCGCGCTCCGATCCTCAATGGCAAATGATCAAGCTCTTTACCGATAGGGCTGGTAAGTTTGCCCTGACGTTAAGTACAACCCTAAAAGCTGTGGCGCACGCTACGCGTGCGCCACAGCTTTTTTCTGGTTGTATATTTAATGAGGGGCTAGGGGTGAGGGCTTTACAAACTTCCACGTAAAATCAGTTATGAATTAAAATTTGTCTTTTTTTGTCAGTTTACAGACAAATTATTGACAATAATTTGTCTGATTTCAATGCTTTAATTAGAGCTTCATTTCTCAAAACTAATTTTATTCACCAAAGGCAACCGTGGGGGGCTTACCAATAAGTGAATAATGCAAATTCTGATTGTGAATAATAAAAAGAGTAAGGTCGGCATATGATGAAAGATACAGATAAAAATCAACATGAAAATCAATTTTATGTAACGCAAGACGTTGATACCTATACAGACAAAGTTGATCAGTTAATAGATCTGTTTGGAGATGTGGAAGATACTCTTCATTCTAAGTATCCCGTTAACATCACAAAAACTAATCTTGTCGATATCTACTCACCCTCGATCTCGAAGCAAGATTCTCTCAGAATGCAACCCTACATTATGCGGCATCCAGAGCCACTTTCCAAAATTCTAATTGTCTCTCCAGAACCTGTAGAGCAAAAGGCAAATTCACTTTCTCGTATTTTGTTGGTGGTCTATAGCTCAACCCTAATTGCAATATTGATGTGGACAATTAATCGAGGTATTTGGACATTCCCTTCCCTCTTAACTCTCTCAACTCATTTAACTCACTCAACTCACTCAACGAATAGGTATTAGAAACCATTTAAGAATTGTCTAGATCCCCCCCAGCCCCCCTTAAAAAGGGGGGAGAATTAAATTCTTCCCCCTTTTTAAGGGGGATTGAGGGGGATCTCTTAGGGTTTTCAGCGCCAGAAGGTAAT
>JBIKYZ010000044.1:0-24016 GCA_044354985.1 Pseudanabaena sp.
TCTCAAACTTAATTCTAAGCTCAATCACTTCGCTCTCAAATCCAAATTATATATCAAGGCTTTGCAGCAATCTCACTTGGAATGGCAGTCTCTGAAACCTTTTTAGGCTTCTGCGTAACATGAGTTTCTAATAAGGAACAATTTGTGGGTTATGCACCGCTTCCCAAACTAGAGGGATTACCAGATCTAAAATGGGAGGCTGTAATGGCTGTCGATACAGCGATCGCACTTAAGCCATTACAACAATTACTTTTAATCCTTGTGTCGGTAACTGGTGCAGTAGGCATATTAGCAGCGGCTTTGGCGTTCTTGATCGCCCAACGTGCTACTCGTCCAATTATCGACGCAACTGCGGCGGTGGTCGAACTAGGTAAAGGTAATCTCGATACTCGCCTTACCGTGGAAGGTCAAGATGAGATGGCGCAACTGGGAGGCAACATTAACTTGATGGCGGGGCAGTTACAAGAGTTTATTGCCCTCCAAGAGGAGCAAACTCGCCAATCTGCTGAATTAGCAGAAAAAGAACGTCTGCGGAGTGAATCAATTCAACGTGAGTTAATTACATTGCTATCTGATGTTGAAGGTGCGGTAAGTGGAGACTTGACCGTTCGCGCTCAAATCTCGGCTGGTGAAATTGGTATCGTTGCCGACTTTTTTAATGCGATCGTGGAAAGTTTGCGGGACGTTGTAACACAGGTAAAACTTGCCACTTTGCAGGTAAACAATTCAGTAAATACTAACAATGCATCGATTCGCACCCTAGCTCAAGATGCGACTTTACAAGCAGGACAACTTGATGATGCTCTGCAATCTGTAGAACAGATGACGGAATCGATTCAAGAAGTAGCTAGTAACGCTAGAGACAAGCAGCGGAGGCTTCTAACTTAGCAGCGACAACTGCCGAAACTGGTAGCATCGCGATCGAGCAATCGGCAACCAGTATTCTGCAATTGCGCCAAACCGTAGCTGAGACTACTAAAAAAGTAAAACGTCTCGGTGAAGCATCACAACAGATTTCTAAGGTGGTCGTACTGATTGACCAAATTGCGCTCAAAACAAACATGTTGGCGGTAAACGCTAGTATTGAGGCTGCACGCGCGGGTGAAGAAGGTCGAGGCTTTGCGGTAGTTGCGGAAGAAGTCGGCGCACTGGCTGCTCAGTCTGCGACAGCAACCAAAGAAATCGCTCGGATTGTCGAAAGCATCCAACAAGAAACTGGTGAAGTAGTAGAATCGATGGAAGCTAGTACATTACAGGTGGTTGAAGGTACGAATAAGGTCGAAGATGCGCGAAAGAGTTTGAGTCAGATTGTAGATGTAGCGAGGAAAGTAAATGAACTCTTCCAAGGTATTTCGACAGCAACAACTTCACAGGTGCAAACCTCACAATCAGTGAGGCTAGTCATGGAAAATCTATCTACCCAGTCTCAAAAATCTTCAGCTACTTCCCGTGAAGTTTCAATCGCTCTCCAAGAAACGGCGGATGTTGCGAGTAAGCTACAAGCTTCTGTGGAAACCTTTAAGGTTGATGCTGCTTAGCTTTTAGCTTTTAGCTTTTAGCTTTTAGCTTTATTTAGGATTCTGCTAGATTTAATTTGTCAATACACACAATAATTAAGCTGTTAGCTAAGAGCTAATTGCTAACAGCTAACAGCTAATTAATTGCTAAAACAAGAGGTCGATATGGCAACTAATACATTAAGCGATCGCGAATGGGAAGTTCGATTGCTATTTCTCGACGAAGTTAAAGATTTTTTGGCGGATATAGAGACGGAAATCATCGGCCTAAGTGATCGCGGATTGCAGAAATCGGCTCTCGACAAGATTTTGCGGGCTGCCCACTCGATGAAAGGTGGCGCGGGGATGATGGGCTTTACGGCTCTCAGCGAACTCGCTCACCAACTAGAAGACTTTTTTAAGATTTTACAAGCTGGTAACAAAAACACGACTCCTGAGATCGAAAGCCTATTCCTTAGTGCGATCGACAACATGAGAGAAACTGCTAATATTCATAAGCAGCGAAGAACTCCCGATGATAATTGGTTACGAGAATTTGCTAATCCTCCCTTTACTCATTTGCGCACAATTTTAGGTGAGCTAACAGCACAAGATGAAGCGAATCTACTATCTGAAGAAGCAGGTGAGGATATGCGTGTCCTCATGTTTTCAACTGAAGTAGATGCTTGTTTGGAGAGATTGACTACTGTCCTAGCTGATCAAAACTCTCAGGTGCTGAGGGAAGAGTTTGAGCTCACCAGTCAAGAATTTGGCTGCTTAGGAGAAATGTTAGAGCTTCCTGCATTTAGCAATCTTTGTGCAGAAATTAGTGCCGCTTTAGAATCAAAAGAACATAATCTTCGCGAAGTGACAACGGCTGCGCTGGAAGCTTGGCGACGATCGCAAGCCCTTGTTTTGGTTAGTCAATTTCAGGCTTTACCTGAACATTTTGAGGTATCCATCTTTTTGGATCCAGTTGCAGGGACTATCAATTCTTCTAGCCAAATAGACTCTAATGTTCAATTATTAGACAGTAGTTTTTGGCAAGAAGATCAAACAACTAATCCAGAAAAATCTGCAACATCTCTAGAAGAAATTCAAGATTTAAGCCTTGACAACGATATATCTAATGATATTCCTATCGACGATACTGCTAAACCTGAACAAAATCTAGATGCTACGATTCGTGTTCCTCTTCGCCAGCTTGAGACCCTTAGCGATCGCTTTGGTGAGTTAAATGCCGAGCGTAGCGGACTACGGATGCAACTAAAACGAATGCGCGATCTAGTGCAACTCTTAAATACAAGAATGCATGGCTTAGAGCAATCTAATGCTCAATTAAGAGATGCCTATGATCGCGTGGCAACTTCCTCTGAGCCATTTATTCCTATTAATGCAGTAATGGCGACCGAAACCTCGACCAGTATTCAAGGCAATATTAAAGGAGATCGCTTTACCAATCAAGATCCAAGCAGCACAACATTTCTCCCCTATGCTAGTCGCTTTGATTTATTAGAAATGGACTCCTATAGCGAGTTACATGTACTATCACGGGAAATCATGGATAGTGTGGTGCAGTTACAAGAAGTTTCTAGCGATTTGGAAACCGCTTTAACTGATACTGAGGGGACTGAGCGTGAGCTGGGACGGGCTTCTCGGCAAATGCAAACTGCGATCGAGCAAGCGAGAATGCGAATGCTCAGTGAAGTTTTAGGGCGATTCCCCCGTTTGCTACGAGATTTATCATTGACCTATGGCAAACAGGTTGAACTTATCGTGCGTGGGAGTTCGACTTTAGTTGAGCGATCGGTTTTAGAAGTTTTAGAAGATCCGCTTTTACATCTGATTCGCAATGCGTTTGATCATGGTATTGAAACACCTGAATCCCGAATAGCTCAGGGTAAATCGCCAAAAGGCAAGATCGAAATTGCCGCAGGTTATCGTGGTAACCAAACAGTCATCACTGTCAGCGATGATGGCAATGGTATTAATTTCACCAAGCTACGCGATCGCGCTTTGCAGATGGGGTTAAGCGAGAGTGATCTTGATGGCTCTAGTGAAGCTGAACTACTAGAGTTAATTTTTGAAGCAGGATTTAGTACCGCCGATCGCGTGACTGAGCTTTCAGGTCGTGGCGTTGGTATGGATGTGGTGCGATCTAATTTGAATGTGATTGGTGGCAGCGTTCGTGTCGAAACAGAATCTGGACAAGGAACAACTTTTATCTTGACAGTGCCAGTATCTCTCTCAATTGCGCGAGTGCTTTTATTTGAAAGCAATGGTTTGCAGATGGCAATTCTTACTAGTGCTGTTGAAGAAATCCTCTTAATTAAAGACACTTCGATCTATACCGTCGCCAATCAAGAAGTGTTGGATTGGCAAGGATATTCAGTACCCTTATTAAAATTGGGCGATCGCCTCCACTTCTCGCGTCCGCAATTTCAAATTGAAACTGAAAACCGCCCGATTGTAGACGAGCCTTTAATGTTAGTTGTTACGCGCAATAACGTCCCTTTCGGATTGCAAGTGGATCGCTATTGGGGTGAGCAGGAAGTAACCATTCGTGGTTTGCAAAGTCCGATCCCTATGCCGACTGGGTTTATGGGTTGCGCAATTTTAGGTGGTGGTAAGCTTGTGCCATTGGTAGATATTGATAGCCTTTTAACTTGGTCAATAGCCGATATTGATGCACCTCCTAGCAAAACACTCACCTTGCCGTCTGAGCGAGGCGATCAACGAGTTACCGTACTGATCGTTGATGATTCAATTAATGTACGGAGGTTTTTAGCGATGACCTTAGAGAAGTCTGGCTATCGAGTGGAACAAGCTAAAGATGGACTAGAAGCAATGGAGAAGCTACAAAAATTGCAAACATTACCGAAAAACTCTAGAGTCAAAGCCGTAATCTGTGACATTGAAATGCCTCGGTTAGACGGATTTGGCTTCTTAGTACAATCTCGTGGCGATAATAATTGCAAAAATATCCCTGTGATGATGCTTACATCTCGAAGCGGGGCAAAACATCGAGATTTAGCAATGCGTCTAGGAGCTTCTGCATATTTTGCCAAGCCATTTAAAGATAATGAACTCTTGCAAACGCTATCTCAACTTGTAAATAGCTAAAATAAAATCTGCATCGCCCGCTACGCGGGCGGTGCAGATTTTATATCTGGTTCTTTAATTACGAATTATCAAATTATGCCAGCCATTTCTTCCCTGCGATCGCAACGACTTTCAGAACTTCGTCCTGATATCGGAAAGCAATATGTTGCTTTTCGCTTACGTCTTGCTTGGTTTATTCTGCCAATAGAATCCATATATCGAGTAATTCCTCTTGAGAAACATATTCCAAGAATTACCCTTGCAGGAAAAAGTGTGCCGCTGATCGATCTTGGAAAAATATTATTTGGTCAAACTAAAGTACAAGTAAGAGATATTCCGCAGCTAGTCGTTAATGGGGCATCTGTATCTTCAAAACCTTCCTTGATAATTGTTTGCAACCAAAACGAGGATTTAATTGGCATACTTAGTAATTCTCAACCAGCCCTGCAAAGAGTTGCTCAAGATCAAATTGTCCCGCTTCCTCCAACCTATAGTGAGCGATGGAAAGTTGACTTTATTAGCTCTATGACTCTTCCTTCTAAGGATCTCCCTTCTTTATTTGAGATCAACAGCGATCGCCTTATTTCGACCGCCTTAAAAAAGAACAAATAATACAAAAGCACAAAATAGCTACGCCATTTTGTGCTTTTAAACCTTTTATATGGTTTGGTTTTTGATTTAAAGAAGTGTCGTCTTACTAAGGATTTTGGCTCTGTTTTTTTAATTATGCTGAGGTACTTACAACCAAAAAAATAGGAGTAGTGCGATGCACTACTCCTATTTTTTATGCCAAAAATTAAGTTTGACTAGTAAGATCGATATTGACCGCTAAAGATTTGTCGCACGTTAATTATGACCGCAAATATCACCACTAAATTTTCCCCAGCCGAAATCAAGTCTGAAGGTTTGACCCTAGATGAGTATCAGATGATTTGCGATCGCCTAAATCGCGAACCCAACAAAGCCGAATTGGGGATGTTTGGCGTGATGTGGTCAGAGCATTGCTGCTACAAAAATTCACGTCCGCTACTTAAGCAATTTCCGACCACAGGCGATCGCATTCTGGTAGGTCCTGGAGAAAATGCAGGCGTAGTCAGGATTACTGATGATATTGCCATAAGTTTCAAGATCGAAAGCCATAATCGCCCGTCAGCAGTCGAGCCCTACCAAGGTGCAGCAACAGGCGTAGGCGGTATTTTACGAGATATTTTCACGATGGGAGCGCGTCCCGTTGCGATTCTCAACTCATTGCGTTTTGGTGAACTTTCCGATCCTTGGGTGCGTAGTCGAGTTAATGGCATTGTCAATGGTATTGCTGGCTATGGCAATTGCATTGGTGTCCCTACCGTTGGCGGTGAAGTTTATTTTGATAAAGCCTATAACCGTAATCCTCTCGTCAATGCAATGGCGATCGGGATTATGGAAACAAAAGAAATTGTCAAGTCGGGCGCTTCAGGCACTGGTAATCCTGTGATCTATGTTGGCTCCACTACGGGGCGCGATGGTATGAAGGGAGCGAGTTTTGCCAGTACAGAGATCTCAGATAAATCCGAACAAAGTCGTTCGGCGGTACAAGTAGGCGATCCATTCCTAGAGAAGTCTTTAGTGGAAGCTTGTTTAGAAGCTTTCAAAACAGGCGCAGTTGTGGCGGCGCAAGACATGGGTGCGGCAGGTTTAACTTGTTCAACTTCTGAAATGGCGGCGAAAGGTGGCGTTGGTGTTGTTCTCGATTTGGACAAGATTCCTGCTAGAGAAACGGGAATGACTCCCTATGAATATTTGCTTTCGGAATCGCAGGAAAGAATGCTCTTTGTTGCTCATAAAGGAAGAGAAGCAGAACTCATTGAAATTTTCGAGCGGTGGGGACTTCATGCCGTTGTGGCGGGTGAAGTTCTTGCCGAGCCAATTGTGCGAATTCTCTGGCATGGTGAAGTTGCTGCGGAGATTCCTGCGACAGCTTTAGCAGATAACACACCAATTTATCATCGTCAGTTGGCTGACACCCCTGATTATGCCAAGAAAGCTTGGGCTTGGGATGAGAAAGCGGCGATCGCAGATTTCTCATCCCTTACTCCCAATGATGCACTTTTACAATTGCTAGATACGCCTGCGATCGCATCGAAAGCATGGGTCTATCGCCAATACGATCATCAAGTGCAAAATAATACAGTCATCTTCCCAGGGGGAGCCGATGCCGCCGTAATTCGTTTACGCAGTCAAGGCTTTGGTATCGGTGACTTAGAAGCGACGGCTTCTCAAATTGATTCTCTTGTTGGTGTCTCGGCTACAGTCGATTGCAATGCCCGTTATGTCTACCTCGATCCTTACGAAGGTGCAAAACTTGCGGTTGCGGAGGCAGCGCGAAACTTGTCCTGTGTCGGTTCCGAGCCTCTATCCGTAACAGACAATTTAAACTTTGGCAGCCCAGAAAATGCGATCGGCTATTGGCAGTTACACGAAGCATGTCGTGGCATTGCTGATGCTTGTCGTGAGTTGTCAACGCCTGTGACGGGTGGTAACGTCTCACTCTACAACGAAACTATCGACTCAGATGGGAATTCTCAACCAATCTATCCCACACCTGTAATCGGTATGGTTGGCTTAGTAGAAGACGTAACTAAGGTTGTTGGGCAGGGTTGGAAAGCAGTCGGTGATGCGATTTATCTACTTGGTAGCGATCGCGCCAGTTTGGCTGGTTCTGAATATCTCGCCTCAGTTATTGGTGAGGTGACTGGTCGTCCGCAACCCGTAGATTTTGAGCTAGAGCGTAAAGTGCAATTAGCCTGTCGTCAAGGTATTACTCAAGGTTTAGTCCAGTCAGCCCATGATTGTTCTGATGGTGGACTTGCTGTCGCGATCGCAGAATCATGCATCTCTGGCAAACTATCCGCGCAAATCAAACTAGCCAATCCTGAAGGCAATCATCTCACTCAACTTCTCTTTGGTGAAGGCGCAAGTAGAATTGTGGTCTCGGTGAAAGAAAGCGATCGCAATGCATGGGAAACCTATCTCACTAGCCAGCTAAGCAATAACTGGCAATATATTGGCATTGTCAGCGATGCTGCAAGCGACTTAGAGATTATTGTTGGTGGAGAGAAGGCGATTTCTGTATCTTTATCGCAAATCACCAAAAACTTTAATGAGGCAATTCCCAAACGTATGGGACATATTTTGTAAAGAAGCAACATAAAAAGTTAAGCAGCGCAGAGCGCTGCTTAACTTTTTATGTTGTTAGAACCAAGTGCGATCGCTTATGGCTGCTTGCATTTTGCTAATCGCCTCATCCACAGAGATTGCACCGAGCTCACCATGCTTGCGGCTGCGAATGCTGAGAGTGCCAGCATCAACCTCTTTCGCACCAATTACTGCCATTACAGGTACTTTCTCCATCTCAGCTTTGCGGATTTGCTTCGCCATACGATCGCCGCTATGGTCTAGCTGTACTCGCAAACCTGCGGCTTTCATCTTGGCGGCAACTTGCTCAGCATATTCCATTTGACTGTCAGAAACCGCAATTAGCTTAGCTTGCACAGGAGCTAACCACAGAGGAAAATCACCAGCATAGTTTTCAATCAGTACGCCGATGAAACGCTCGACGGAACCAAAAAGTGCACGGTGAATCATGATTGGTTGATGGCGCACACCATCTTCACCAACATATTCCATCTTGAAGCGATCGGGCAAATTGAAATCTAGCTGAATCGTCGAACATTGCCAACGGCGACCGATCGCATCTTCGATCTTGATATCAATTTTGGGCCCATAGAAAGCGCCACCACCTTCATCGACCACATAGTTCCAGCCCTTATGATTGAGAGCTTGCTTCAGCGCCTCAGTAGACTTTTCCCAAATCTCGTCAGAGCCAACATATTTTTCGGGTCGGGTCGAGAGATTGATCTCATAATTCTCAAAACCAAAGGTCGAGAGAATCAATTCCGCAAGATTGAGAACGCCAATAATTTCCTGTTCGATTTGTGCCTCAGTACAGAAGATATGCGCATCATCTTGCGTAAAGCCGCGCACACGCATCAGCCCATGCATGGTTCCAGAGCGCTCGTAGCGATACACCGTGCCAAGCTCAGCATAGCGAATCGGGAACTCCTTATAGGAATGCAAAGTGTCTTTGTAAATCAACACATGGAACGGACAGTTCATCGGCTTAAGCTGATAAACTTGATGCTCCACTTCCATCGGCTGAAACATACTTTCGCGATAGAAGTCGTTATGCCCTGAAATTTTCCACAGGTCGAGGTTTGCCATGTGGGGAGTGGTTACTGCCTCATAGCCATTCTGGGCATGAGTATCTTTCCAGAATGCTTCGATGGTGTTGCGGATAATCGCGCCGCGAGGATGCCAGAAAACCAAACCGCCACCAGCTTCTTCTTGAATGCTGAATAGTTGCAGATCTTTGCCGATGGTGCGGTGATCGCGACGTTTGGCTTCTTCAAGCATTTGGTGATAGGCAAGAAGTTGCTCAGGGTTTTCCCAAGCCGTGCCATAAATACGCTGAAGCATGGGATTTTTTTCGTCACCACGCCAATAGGCTCCTGCAATGCTTTCCAGTGCGAAAGCATCAGGGTTAATATCGCCAGTAGCATCTAAGTGGGGACCAGCGCACAAATCCCACCAAGGTTGTTTTTCAAATTTGGCTGGATCACCGATAAAATAGCGGCTAATATTTTGCCCTTCAGGAATGGCGGCTAGTAGCTCAATTTTGTAAGGCTCATTTAGTTTTTCAATTTCCTCTAGCATCTCAGGGCGAGGCAGCTCTTGACGGACAAGCGGCTGATTCCACTTGATGATCCGCTTCATTTCCTTAGCGATCGCCTTTAAATCACTGGGCGTAAAATGCTCAGCGCGATCGAAATCGTAATAAAAGCCATTTTCAGTTGCAGGACCGATAGTTACCTTAGCATCGGGGTATAACTTCTGGACTGCCATTGCCATCACATGAGAGCAGGTGTGGCGAATCCGCGCTAGTTTTTCGGTATCGGCTTGCCGCAGGATATCGCTAGGTTTAATATCACTAGGTTTGCTTTCGCTGGGCTTTACTGCAACTGCATCCATAACTTGATGTCGTGACCTTATTTATTACAAGAATTATCGAAAACTATACTTAGAGTCTACCATCTTAACTTTTTTCGCTGAGTATATGATTAATGATGTGACGCAAAAGCTTTTCTCATGATAAAACCTGATTTTGAGATTTTTAGCCCCAGAGGCTCTAAAAAGCCCAAAGTCAGTTTCATATAGCGCTTTGCTCTCAAACCAGAACCAATAAATTTTTTAAAACTGTTGCGATGTAACACTTTCAAAAAATTTATTGTGATTCGGTTGATCGGGAATTGCTGTAATAAGCATCGACAGGTACAGCGATCGCGACTCTATCGATGCTGTTATCAACAAACTTTATTCTTTATTTTAGTTGCCATGACTAATGCTGATTCCGAGCAATTTCTTGATACCTCAAGCCAAATCATCACAGTGCGTCCTGATTGCGCAACCTCCACCTTACAAAAGCTTCCCTATTTTGTTGGTATCTCTGGAGCTACTGCGGGATCAAAGGGTATTTCGATGAATTTGGTGATTATTCCCGCAGGAGGCTCAGCAGAGCCACATTTTCACCGCGATTATGAAACCGCGATTTATTTGGTCAAAGGAAAAGTAGAAACTCGCTATGGCAAAGGTTTACACCAGTCAGTAATTAATGAAGCAGGTGATTTCCTGTTTATTCCCGCAGGTGTGCCTCATCAACCTCATAATCTCAGCGATACTGAGGCAGCTCATGCGATCGTTTCACGTAACGATCCCAATGAACAAGAAAATGTAGTTCTTTATAATCCCGATATTGAGTAGTCAAAAAAATGGATATTCATGCCCTAAGAGAAGATTACAAACAAGGAGAGCTTAGACGCAAAGATCTTCACGATGATCCCTTCAAGCAATTTGAGAAATGGTTTCAGCAAGCCTGTAACGCCGAGTTACTAGAACCGAATGCTATGACCTTATCGACAGTCTCCGCACAAGGTCAGCCATTTATGCGCACGGTATTGCTGAAATACTTTGATGCCAATGGATTGGTTTTCTTTACAAATTATGAGAGTCGTAAAGCGACTCAGATGAATGCAAATCCAAAGGTTTCAATTTTGTTTACTTGGTTGCCACTTCAAAGACAAGTCCATATTACTGGAACTGCTGAGAAAGTAACTACTGCCGAATCATTAGAATATTTCACCTCTCGTCCCAGAGGTAGCCAGCTAGGAGCTTGGACTTCTCAACAAAGTTCAGTAATTTCCTCAAAACAACTTCTGCTGATGCAATTTGAACAGATGAAGAACAAGTTTTTGGATGGAGAGATACCTCTACCAGATTTTTGGGGTGGCTATCGGGTCGTTCCTGATAGTTTTGAGTTTTGGCAAGGCTGTACTAACCGCTTGCACGATCGCTTTCTATATACTCACCAAGAAGACAGATCATGGCAGATTCAAAGGCTAGCTCCTTGATATAAAACCAGTTGAGTTGCGGTGCTAAGCGCCGCAACTCTATTTTTGATCGCAAAATTCAGGCTTCTGGAGTTTCAGGAGATGATGCAGATATCTGAGGAACAAGTTGCGATCGCTGAGATTCTGAAACTAATCCTATCAAGATTTCTTTTACTTCTAGCTGCTTCTTTGCATTAGTGGAGACATAGTTAACTCTAATTACAGAATCGCTAAAAGGTATGTCAGCAGAAGATTGAGAATAAACATCAATACGAGGAGTCGGCATATCAGTCTGACTTGACAACAAAGCAGCGGCTCCTACCATATCATCCATATTTAAGAGCCGAATGAT
The DNA here is from genome assembly GCA_044354985.1 of Pseudanabaena sp. Lineage (GTDB taxonomy): Bacteria > Cyanobacteriota > Cyanobacteriia > Pseudanabaenales > Pseudanabaenaceae > Pseudanabaena. The sequence goes on from JBIKYZ010000044.1 coordinate 11,433, forward strand.
TTCATCCCTAGATTCTTCAGTTGCACTGCCAATCAATTTTGTTTCTCCATACCATTCATTACCTTCTTCGTTGAATGGTTCCTTTGCAGCAGCAAAAGGAATAGAAGCAGCCAAGAAACCAACAATCCCTAACTCGATCAACCAGAGTAAATAAGTAAAAGTATCATTGAGTTTAAGTTTGCTACTGCCTCTACTAATGCTTGTCCCTTCTTTTGCAGACATTTTCAAGAAGCCAACAAATCCTGAAGAACCCGTCTCTTGTTGCAAAAACACATTAATTTGTTCGTTTGCTAGATTCTTATCTGTAACGTTGTACTCTCGCTCCATGATTGATGCAGTTTCTTGTTGAAAATTCATGTACTGCCCATACATCAGAGCTCCATAGGTAACAAGACCACCCAAAAGCCCCATTCCAAGAGCGACAAGCGGACTCCGAATTTTCCCTTTTTTAACGGCAAATCCCAATACACTACCTGAGGCAAATCCCATAGCCATTGGGAATAGAACAATGAAGTAAATAAATTTACCGATAAATGCGGTTGCTCCGCCGATCGCTACACCTGAGACCAAAGAAGATGCAGCTAATATAGCAACACCCTGTGATGGCGCAATATTGCTCGGTTGGTAATTTCTCATGATTGATTGAAAGCTATAGTTTGTATAGATTTAATCCCGCTATTTTGCCGTAATTTATAACGTTTAAATAATAAGAAATTTAATATTTAGTAACTACTCCTTTCCCATTCAAGAAATAGCGGTGCGGGGTAAAGCCCCGCACCGCTATTTCTTGGTTTTATCCATTAATGGGAAGAGAATAGTTATTAGCGATCGCTAATAGGCTTATAGGTTACATCATGTAATCCTGTATAAACTTGAGTTGGACGGAACAGGCGGTTATCGGAAAGCTGTTCTTTCCAGTGAGCTAGCCAGCCAGGCACACGGGCGATCGCAAAAATAGTTGTAAACAAATTACTAGGAATCCCTAGTTTTTTGTAAACCAATCCTGAATAGAAATCCACGTTAGGATGAATCCCCTTGCTAGCTAACTTCTCAAATGCTTGCTTTTCTAGTTCTAGTGCAATGTCATAGTAAGGATCATGACCAAACTCATCAAACATTTTATGAACTAAGTCTTGTAAAACGATCGCACGGGGATCTTTGACTTTATAAATACGATGTCCAAAGCCCATGAGCTTTTCTTTGCGCTCAATCTTTCGCTCAAGGTAAGCAGTCACATTCTCAACCGAGCCAATCTCTTCGAGCATCATCATTACTTGCTCATTAGCGCCGCCATGCAAAAGACCAGCAAGAGTCCCAATTGCTGAAGTCATCACCGCATAGGGATCAGTCAAAGTTGAAGCAGTTACTAAAGCTGCAAAAGTCGAAGCATTAACAGTATGTTCTGCATGAAGAGTTAAACATACATCAAAAATATAGGCTGCGAGAGGATCAGGAACCTTCTCGTTTAACATGTATAGGAAATTAGAGGCATAGTCCAAATCATCGCGAGGCATCACGGGATCATTGCCTTGACGCATCATATGAAAAGCTGCCACCATCGTCGGTACTTTTGCTAGCAGTCTTACTGTCGCCTGATAAATGTAGTCTGCATCATGGAAATTCCCCAGAGGATAGAACATTCCTAATGCTGCGACACTTGTTTGGAGTGCATCCATGGGATGGGCATTATCAGGAAATGACTTAATCATGTCGCGAATGCGATACTTTATTCTTCTTCTATGGGTGAGATCATGCTCAAATTCTTGTAGTTCCGTAGCTTTAGGCAATTCACCGAAGATTAGTAAGTAGCTGGTTTCAAGGAAATGGCTATGCTTGCAAAGATCCTCAATGCGGATACCTCGATATTCCAGCAAACCTGCTTGACCATCAACATAACTTATATTTGACTGGGTTGCAGGAACCCCCTCTAAACCAGGCTTATATTCTCCGATCACCATATCTTAAGCTACCTTACATGATTAGTTTTATTTATTTCTTAGCTTATTTTATCGTTATGTATGCTTATGACTGTACATACCTAACATTAAACCCAAATATCAAGAGAGGACGCTTAGCGTCCTCTCTTGATATTTGGGTTTTACGCTGAAATTATTGGAAAGGATTGTTACCTTGCTTACCAAACAGGGAAGCTTCACCCTTAATTACAGCTTTCCCAAGGTTAAAAGCTGCCCATGCAGCTACCAAAACAATCGGGCCTAATACTATTAATACTCTTAAATCCATATGTTTATACCCATTAACTAGAAATTGATTTTAGTACTCATTATGACAGCAAATCTGAAAGTTGAACTCTAAAAAATTCTCATTCCCAAACCCGAAAAGTTTCGCCCCGCAGGGGTGAAACTTTTCGGGTTTGGGTAATTTATTTTGCACAAGTACTTAGATGTGCGAGCTTTACTCGCGTATCTACTTTTTAGGATTTTGCCAATTCGTGATATATGTCGTTTGTCTAAATTTTGATTTTTATGGAATACTGGCAAGCTTTTGTTTTAGGGATAGTGCAAGGATTAACTGAATTTTTGCCTATTAGTAGTACAGCTCATCTAAAGGTAGTTCCTGCGATTTTTGGGTGGAAAGATGCTGGGCTATCTTTTGATGCTGTAATTCAGCTTGGGAGTATTGCCGCAGTTGTCGGCTATTTCTGGAAAGATCTTAGCAATATTACGCTAGGCAGTATCAAAGCTGTCCGATCGCAAAACTACAAGTCCCAAGAATTTAAGTTGGCAGTGGCGATCGCCCTCGGAACAATCCCAATTTTATTTGGCGGCTTACTAATTAAAATTTTTGTCCCAGACTATGACAAATCACCTTTGAGGAGTCTGACCGCGATCGCGTTCGCCTCAATAGTAATGTCTAGTTTGCTTGCCCTAGCGGAGATATTGGGTCAGCGAGGTAAAACTGAAAAGCGCCAATTTCATAGAGTCCGAGTAATTGACGGCATTTTAATGGGTGTAGCACAAACAATGGCACTTGTGCCGGGGGTGTCGCGTTCAGGCTCAACTTTAACTGCAGGTTTATTTTTAGGGTTAGATCGCGTTGCTGCAACTAGATTTTCCTTTTTGCTAGGTATTCCTGCGATCACTATTGGTGGGCTGGTTGAGTTAATTAGCTTGATAAAAAAAGGTTTTGGTGACGTTGGTGTAGGACAGCTTGCGATCGGGCTATTCTCATCAGTGATTTTTTCGTATTTAGCGATCGCATGGCTCTTGAAATTCTTTCAAACCCATACAACGTGGGTATTTGTCGGCTACCGCTTAATTTTTGGAGCTTTATTACTTACAGGTGTGAGCTTAGGCTGGCTCAAATAAAAAATAAGGGAGTACTTTGCACTGCCTTATTTTTAAATTAATCTTCAATAATTCTCAATTATGAAAGCCAATTTTGGTGTTTCCAGAGCCAAAGGCTCTGGAAACACCAAAATTGGCTTTCATAAAACCAGTTTTTATAATGAAATAAACAAATAAATCTTCGCTGCACGAAGATTTATTTGTTTATTTCATGTATAGTTATAGATCGCACGATCTTTCATGCTCGGATCGGGTTATTTAAAAAATTGGAGAAACTAGATAATACTAATTCCCCAATACCTGTACGGCATCTACTGAATATTTAAACACCATGAGTTACGCAATCATTGAAACAGGCGGTAAGCAATATCGCGTCGAAGTCGGCAGATTTTATGACGTTGAGCTACTTGAAGCCGAAGAAGATAGTAAATTGACAATTGATAAAGTTTTGTTTGTCAATATGGATGGCGACATTTCTATTGGTCAGCCCATCGTTGATAGCGCTAGCGTAGAAGTTACCGTAATGCGCCATCACAAGGCGAAAAAAGTAATCGTTTACAAAATGCGACCCAAGAAGAAAACTCGCAGAAAGAATGGTCACCGCCAGCCATTGACTCGGATCATGGTTGAAGCAATCAATCTCAGTGGTCAAGCTGCTTAAAACCAGTTATCACATAGAAAAGGTGCAAAGCGCCTTTTCTATGTAAGAGTCTTTAACTATTTAATGAGGATACAAAAAAATGGCACATAAGAAGGGTACGGGTAGTACAAGAAACGGACGTGACTCTAATGCTAAGCGCCTTGGCGTAAAGCGTTACGGTGGTCAAGTCGTTAAGGCTGGTAGCATCCTAGTTCGTCAACGTGGCACTAAGTTTCACCCAGGCAATAATGTCGGTCGTGGTAGTGATGACACATTGTACGCAACTGTTGATGGCGTTGTGACTTTTGAGCGCTTTGGCAAAACTCGCAAGAAAATCAGCGTTTATGCACCTGTAGCTGTAGAAGTTGCAGAAACAGAAGTTGCTTAGGAACTTACACAAAATAATCAAAGAAAAAAAGAGCGACGGGCTAAGCCCGTCGCTCTTTTTTTCTTTGATTATCAATCGTTTTTTCATTAGAGTTATACCAATTCACAAAAGTGTTGTCACACTTTTGTGAATTGGTATAAGAGGCTGTGCAAAGCACAGCCTCTTATACCAAATTTGTTGTTTTAAGTGATGCGTAATGTTGCAAAAGGGTTTTGAGCTTATCAATCTGAATTGGTTTGCTGATGTAATCATTCATTCCTGCATCACGACAGAGATTTTGATCGTCATCAGTTGCATTTGCAGTCATAGCAATGATCACAATTGGAGGGAGTTGTAATTCTGATTCTTGCTTACGAATATATTTGGTTGTCTCTAAACCATCCATTTCAGGCATCTGAATATCCATCAGGATCAGATCGTAGGCTGTGTTGCCGATCGCTTTAACGGCTTCTACACCGTTATTCACTATATCGGCTTGATATCCTAAGTGATTCAATACTCGTTTAGCGACCTTTTGATTGACAGGATTATCTTCGGCTAAGAGTATTATGAAACTAGATATTGATGAATCGATTTGACCTGATGTATCCATAGGTATCTAACCCATAATTTGTGGTACGCGGAAAAAGTCTTCTTCGCGATCAGGCGCACAATCAAGCAAGATCTCGCGATCTGCAAAGGGTTGCAATATATCAGGGCGAGTAATATTGACAGTATTAACGGCTCTAGTTGTCGGTTCAACCCCTTCTAGCAAAGGATCGAGTTCATTTAGCTGTTGGAAGTAATCCAAAATACTATCTAATTGCTTAGTAAAAGAAATTTCTTCAGCTTCAGTTAATTGTAAACGTCCTAAATGGGCAACGTGACGAACTTGCTCTCTGTCAATCATGATTTTTATATAAGTGTAAGCAAATAATAATCTTTAAATAATGGATCTGTAAGTCCATTGATTAAAGATTGGAAGAAATAACTGTGCAAATATTATGTGAATTTCAGAAAACAGTCTAAAAGAATAAATTAATGTCGGCTCGACCAGTAGTCTTGAGCCAGTTTTGAGCTTCGATATAATTGTTTGGTGCAAGACGAATCGCCCTTACCCAATGGTCGGCAGCAACATTGAAATATTCTTCAGCCTGTTCTTCGTCTTGAGCATTTTCGCCTTTATGGTGATAAATCACCGCCACATTGTTAAGGGCTTGTGGCATCCGAGGATTAAGATCGATCGCCTGTTCATAAAACTCTAGTGCCTTATCATGATCACCATTGCTAGCATGAATTAAGCCCATGTTGTAATACACATAGCTGCGATCGTAGGAATTCTCCTCCAGCTTAAGAGCTTCTTCGTAGTTAGCAAGTGCTTCGGCATACTCGCCATCGCCTTGTGCAGACATGCCATCTCGATAGTAAGCAAAGGCTTCTTTTTCTCTCTGACTGGCAGGAAAGAGTTTTAAAATCGTGTCGGCAATAACGGTAAAAGTTTGATCGACGAAGTTGTCATTACGTTGCGATCTAGGCATAGTTCTTTATAAATTTGCAGTCAGTTGTTAATTAGCATATCAAAATTAAAACCAATAAAGTTAAGACACCCGCTTTGCAGGTGTCTTAAACTTAGCTAGATGCACTTGTGTAAAACTTCAAGGCAAATCGCCAAAATTGATTTGAGACATAAAGTAACCCGATCGCTAAAAACATTGAACCCATAATCCACATTGGTTCTCCTCGTCCTAAGAGGGTTTCGGCTGGAACCGTTGTCAAAAAGGCGATCGGCACAATGAACGTAAAAAAGAAACGATAGGAGGCGGGATAGGCTGCCATCGGATAGCGACCAGCCTCCATTAAGCCGCGTAAAACTTCCGTAACGTTATAAATTTTTACAAACCAGATGCTAGTTGCACCTAGGATGAACCAAATGCTGTAGAGACTAATGCAGCCAAAGATCAGGGGGATTAATCCCAAAAGATAATTGGTCAAACTTAATCCCAGTTTGTTGCCTGCATAGATCAAAATGCCGACACCAAAAATTAAATTAGGAAATCCCCAAGGTGAGATTGCTCTTGCAGATAGCCAAAACTGGCTACTGATCGGTTTTAAAAGCACAAAATCTAATGTCCCTTTCTGGACATGATCCACGATTTTGCTTAAGTTCGGCGCAAGAAAAGTGCTAGAAAAACCTTCAAGGATCGTAAATATACCAAGCACAATGATTGCTTCTTCCCATTGCCAACCCGCGAAAGTGTAACCCGTGCGATAAAACAAAAATAGTCCGAACAAACTTCCTGCCAAATTACCAATGCTGCTCAGAGCCGCGATCGCAAAGTTAAGCCGATATTCAAGTTCGGCAGCGATCGCAGTTGTCCAGAAAAGCTTTAGAGCTCGTATATATCTACTCATATTGGTTTGCCCAATACAAATTGCGAAGAATAGCTTCGCCATTCTTCGCAATTTGCGATTTTTGCAATTTCTGCAATTAATATAGGCTTAGGCGTAACCACGACCCCTAGGGCGATCATTGCTACGTTCAGCACGAGGCTTAGCCTTATTAACGCGAAGGGTTCGTCCCATCCATTCAGCTTCGTTTAGCGCCGCGATCGCCGCTTCTTCTTGAGCATCGTCCTCCATATCCACGAAGGCGAAACCCCGAACCCGACCTGTTTCTTGGTCGGTGGGCAATTGCACGCGCTTTACGGTGCCGTAGTCTGAAAAAACGCTTGTTAAGTCGTCTTTAGCAGCTTGATAAGACAAATTTCCAACGTAAATAGTCACAGTCAGTTCGCTCCAAAAAAGAGATCGATATAATAATTTAGCCAGTCTTCGGAAAAGACTCGCTCGATCCGAGATCTCACAAATCCAACCTAAATTTCAGCTTTGATATAGTTTACCTTTTACCCGCAACAATTTGCGTAGGCTGTATTACAAAGCTTTGCGCAACTAATGGTAAAGAGCTTACTAACCCTTAAAAAGCTCTATAAATTCCTTACTAAAAGCGTTATTTCTGATGATTGGCGATCGCATTAAGCAAAATATTTTAAGGTGAATCTTCAAATTTCTATCTAAAGACATAGGCTAAATCAATTAGAAAGCCATCGAAATTGAGGCTAAATTCTTAAGTTCAACAACAAAAAAACAAGAGATTTTAACTGCTAAGCCTTGTCTCTTATTAATTACAAATCAAAACCCGTAAAGTTGCGCCCCTGCGGGGGCACAACTTTACGGGTTTTGATAATTTATTTTGCACAGGGACTTAAACTAGAGTCTTTAGGAATGAAAATTAATTAAAACCAAAATTTGTTGGGGCGGGCAAAGCCCACCCCAACAAATTTTGGTTTTAATTGCACAGGTTAATTAATTTTTATTCCTTATTAATGATGGTGTATTAATTTAAAAAATATGGACAGTCAAAAACAGTTATTTGTTCTTGCATTGACAGTTAGCTTAGGAGCCTGTGTCTCACCATCAGTCAGTCAGCCGCTAAAACCGAGCTTAAGCCAGCAAAGTGGTGTAAAGATTACATTGCAAGCAAAAATTCCCGAAAAAGGCATAACAAAAATTACTCCGCAAATGATGGAAAGAGCTAAACTCGTTTTCGAGAAGCGCGTTAGTGGGTTAGGAATTTCTGGAGCATCTGTTGCGATCGCTGGGAACAATCAGTTGGTGGTGAAATTACCAAGCATAAAAGATCCTAGCCAAGCTAAGCGAGTAATTGGGACAACTGGGCTGCTTGATTTTCGCAAACAGAAAAAAGGAACAGAAAATGAGCTAAGGGCAAGAGTCCTGACGCGGCAGGAAGTGATGGCTCAGCGTGAAGTTCTCAAATATTCTGGCGATCAAAAGGTGATCGCGGCAAATGAAGCCGCTTATAAAAAGAGTGTTCAAGCTCTTAAGGACATCTTTGAGAACCCAGTCTTAAGTGGCGATATGATCAAAGATGCTTATGCTGAACCTCTATTCAAAGGTTCTAGTACTTGGAAAATCGCGCTGACATTTGATAATCAAGGAGCTGTTTTATTCGCCAAGACTACAAGCGAAATTGCGGGAACAAATCTGGCTATAGGCATTTTTCTGGATGATAAATTGATTAGTGCGCCAATTGTTGCGGGTGAGTTTCAAGGCAAGGGTATTACTGGTGGGCGTGCTGTTATTGCGGGACAATTTACTAAGGATTTGGCGACTGAAATTGCTTTACAGTTGCGATCGGGTACATTGCCGATCTCTTTTGAAGTTGTCAAAACTCATTCCTTTTAAGTCCCAAGCCCCGTATAGTTGCGCTCCGCAGGGGCACAACCATACGGGGCTGAGTTTGTAATTAACTATACTCATCTACAATTAAAGCTATTTTTTCTCGAACAGGAACATCAAATTTCTTATAAAAGCCTCGCAGAGCTTGGCTTTTATAACTATAGCCAGAAAGTTTAAAGCTATCAAAATGATTTGCGGCGCTTCGCGCCGCAAATCATTTTGATAGCTTTATAACCAATTCAGAGCTGCTATTCGTGGGGTATGATCACAGATGTCTCAAAATATACTCTGTTTAATCTGGCTCTAAGTAAAGCTCAAACGGCTATACAGAAAAGCTATACAAAAAGCTCCAAAAAAATATGGGTAAACAAAGCCGCCTGCTTGCCTTTGTACTGGCAATTTTAATCGGGGCTGTGTATCTAATCGTAAGTCATCCTCCTAAATTAGGGTTGGATCTTCGAGGTGGCGCACAGCTTACACTCCAAGCTAAAATCAATCCTGAACAAGGTATTAATGAAATTACGCCGCGCATCATGGAAACTGCAAAGTTTGTGGTGGAACAGCGCATTAATGGCTTGGGAGTTTCTGAAGCAACGATTTTGCTAGCTGGAAATGATCAACTGATCGTTCAGTTACCTGGGGTAAATGATCCTGCTCAAGCTGAGCGCGTAATTGGTACAACAGCCCAGCTTGATTTTCGGAAGCAAAAGAAAGGTACGGAAAGTGAGCTAAGGGCAAGATTGCAAATCCAGCAGGCGGCGACAATTCAGCGTGAAGTCCTGAAAAACTCTACCGATCAAAAGGCGATCGCGGAAAACGAAGCAGCCTATAAGAAAAGTATTGAAGACTTGAAAGGGATTTTTGAGCGCACAGGCTTGACGGGTAATATGCTCAAAGATGCAGTTGCTTCACCAACGGGAAATGGCCCTGATTCTTGGCAAGTAGCACTGACCTTTGATGATAAAGGCGGTGAGCTATTTGCTAAAACCACTGGCGAAATCGGGGGGACTGGTCGCGTTTTAGGGATTTTTCTAGACGATAAATTAATTAGCTCTCCGTCAGTTGGTCCCGAACATCAGGGTAAAGGTATTACAGGCGGTCGAGCAGTCATCACTGGGAACTTCACCTTAGATACAGCTAATGAACTAGCCTTACAGTTACGTGCTGGTGCATTGCCTGTGCCTGTAGAAATAGTAGAAAACCGTACTGTTGGGGCAACTCTTGGAGCAGATAGTATCCTCAGCAGTATCTACGCAGGTGTTGCTGGATTGTTGCTGGTATTGATCTTCATGGTGATTTATTACCGCATTTTGGGTGTAGTTGCGGATATTGCGCTGATTACCTATGCGGTGATTACTTTTGCCTCATTTAGCCTGCTTGGTGTGGTGCTCACCTTACCGGGAATTGCAGGTTTTATCCTCAGTATCGGTATGGCAGTAGATGCGAACGTATTAATTTTTGAGCGAACTAAAGAGGAATTAAAAGCAGGACGCACACTTTATAAATCCGTCGAAGCAGGTTTCTATCGTGCTTGGTCAAGTATTCTTGATAGTAATGTGACTACTTTAATTGCCTGTGGGACATTGTTTTGGCTAGGTTCAGGGTTTGTGAAGGGGTTTGCCGTTACGCTTGGCGTTGGTGTGCTAACCAGTATGTTTACCGCAGTTACTTTAAGCCGATCGCTAATGTTGGCGATGATCAGTAATCCTAATTTCCGTAAGCCCGAATATTACGGTATGAAAGCGTTTGGGAGAATCTCAACGACTATAGATGTTGAGGTGATCGCTGAAGAGAACGCCAGCGATAAGAAAAATGACAATACTTCAGGTGCGGTGCTATGAAACTAGATGTAATTAAGAATGCTCGTTTCTATGTTTCTATGTCCTCAGCTGTAATTTTGGCGGGACTGGTGGCAATGGTAATATCTTTTCAGCAGATAGGCTCACCGTTGCGATTGGGCATCGACTTTACTGGTGGTTCGAGTATTACCCTTGGCTTGTCCTGTGGTAGTGCCAACAATTGCGGCAAGAAAATTGACGTTGGCGTGGTGAGACAAGCGATCGAAAGTAAAGGCTTTGCTAATAGCGTCATCCAATCAGTTGAAGGCAAAGATCTCCAAGGTGTATCTGTACGAACGGCGAGACTCTCAACAGAACAACGTGAAAAGTTGCGCTCAGTATTGACTGATGCATTGAAGCCGTATGGTGAGATTGACCCTAAAAAGTCTCAGATTGATGAGGTTGGACCTGCGATCGGTCAGCAAGCTTTAAACAATGGTTTACTAGCCTTGGCGATCTCCTTTGCGGGTATTGGCATTTATTTAACATTCCGTTTTCAATCTGACTATGCCAGTTTTGCGATTATTGCTCTGTTCCATGATATTTTCGTCACCGCTGGTATGTTTTCGATTCTTGGATTGACTCTAGGTGTGGAAATCGACAGCTTATTTATTGTGGCGATGTTAACTATTTGTGGTTTCTCGGTGAATGACACTGTAGTAATTTACGATCGCATTCGCGAAAACGTAAAGATTGACGCAGGGGCAACTAAGTTTAACGATCTAATTAATGCTTCGATTAATCAAACTTTAGGGCGTTCAATTAATACCACCCTAACTTCTACTTTGCCATTAATCGCCATCTTCTTGTTTGGTGGTGCAACCCTGAGATTTTTCGCTCTAGCTTTGATTATTGGTTTTTTATCTGGAGTTTATTCCAGCATTTTCAATGCCAGTATTTTTCTAGCTTGGTGGCGTAGTCGTCAGAATTCTAAGATTAGTCAACAGCCGCTAGAGTCAAACTAAATGATAATGGCGGTGTAAAGCATCGCCATTATCATTAGAGCAATTATATGAGTAAGTATCTTTGCGTATTGGATTGTTGATGCCTCTCTGGAATTAGTTTCGGTCTTATTGATGATTGATGGAACTTATCAAGAAACTGTTTTTCATTTAGGAGAGCAAATTATCTCACCGACATTTGCGGATCTCCAGCTTACAGTTGATGATGTTTTAAATGCAGATATATGAATTCTGATAATAGTGATTCTCTCTCGGAATCTAGCTCTGAGGTATTAATTGATCCTTTGCTAGAGCGCCAAGTCCAACGATTGATCGAAGTGCAAACATACTTGCGATGGATATTTGATGGTTTTCTGTGGCTGACTATCGGAACTGCAAGTATTTGGGCTTTGCGATCGGATATTGAGCTATGGATAGCTGCTTTTACATGGGTGGGAGTGCGCATATCTCTAGTTTATAATCGTCTGCCTATGATGGGTTTGGGGATATGTATAGCAATGACTCTCGCGACTTTAGTTTGGCAGAGTTCAATTATTTTATTGGGAGTTAATCAACGAGAGAAGCGATCGCTGATTAATCAAGTAAAAAGGATAAAGGAAAAAGGAAAAAGTCATCCATTATGGCGATGGGTTTGTGAAGAAAAAATATTATAGGCAGTGCGATGCACCGCCTATAATGGCTATCTTTGTTTGAGGACTAATAATGTAATGTCGTCATAAATCTTCTGAGTGCCAATATGCGATCGCAGATCGGCAATAACTGCTTGACGAATAGCGATCGCTGGGTCATCGACATGTTGGCAGATGACTTCGCATAGACGATCCAATCCATAAAACTGTCTTTCTTCATTCTCTGCTTCAGTAATACCATCTGTATATAGCACCACGACATCACCTTCCTTAAGGTAAATATGCTTTTGGGAGAGAAAATCAAAAATCTCTTCCTCTAATCCAATCGGAAATCCCAAGTCAATAGTGTCAAATCTTTCTAGCATTCCATTCTTGCGCACAACAATCATTTCTTCATGCTGACCACTCAAAATCAATTTCCCATGCTCATAGTCAATCAACGATAGAGTTAAATTTTTATCACTCACCTTACGCAGATAGAAAATCCAGAGATTTGATTTAGATAAAAGAGTCTGAGAATGTATACTGAAACAAAGTTTGAACGTAATTGCTTCATCGAAACTAAACCAAGAGTAGCACATAG
>JBIKYZ010000235.1:0-7646 GCA_044354985.1 Pseudanabaena sp.
ACAATTATTGGCATAATGGGTTTAGGGATAATGATTTGTTTTCGGTTGAAAGTTGAAACTCTCATTATCCCTTTTCGCTTAATCCCGCTCTTTCTTTGCTTCAATCTTGTCCAAAGTCCAATGGGAAGTATGGAAATTGCAAGATGAATTTGCCTCGCTCGATACGGTACGCATCGCCAGAACCGTCTACTCCAATATCGAGTTGTCCATTCCTCAATATCATCGCCGTCCGAGACTGCTAGCAATTTTTGGGGATGAAACAGGCTTAGACTTTCAGCACGATCGCATTGCCATGCAGATTTTATCGGGATTAGCGGAAATCCATACGATTTGCTGGGATGCTAACACAGCAGATAGGATTAATCAAAAACAAAAAATTTGTGATGCGATCGCTGATCAACAGGGGTGGGACATTCTCTTTTTTACGGGACATAGCGATCAAACGGATCTAACGGTAGGAAAATTGCTGATCGCACCCAATAGCTCTTTGACCATGAGCGATATTGAGCCTTATCTTCTGCAAGCTAAAAAACGAGGTTTACAGATCGCAATTTTTAACTCTTGTAATGGTACTGCGATCGCCTCATGGTCAATCAGCAAAGGAGGAATCCCGCAAGCGATCGCTATGCGTGAGCCAATCCACAATCAAGCCGCCCAAAGCTTTTTGGTACAGTTCCTCAAAAATCTTGCCCAATATCAAGATGCACATACATCCATGCTGGGTGCTTGCCGTTATTTGCAAGAATCGAGATTATTATTGCCCTCTGTTTACTTAATTCCTTCTCTATTTCGTCATCCTGATGCACCGCTATTTCAGCTATTGCCAACAGGTTGGAAGTCAATCTTAAAAAGGATTGCCCCAAATCCTATGCAAGCAATCGCGCTCAGTAGTTTGCTAGCAATTAGCTGTATTCCCTCTCTGCAAGAATGGATGCTCGATAGTCGTGTTTGGCTGCAAGCCATCTATCGTCAGCAAACCCAGCGTATTCCCCAAGCCTCGCCGCCCGTTCTTTTAGTGCAAATCGATGAGGCTTCTTTACAGAAAGCTGCGATCGCCGATCCCTCCCCGATGGATCGGCAATATTTAGCGAAGTTAGTCGATCGCTTAGCTAGCCAAAAAGCTCAAATCATTGGCATTGATTATTTACTCGATCGCTCCCATCGCAATCTTAAAGATGGTAAAGATAATGGTCAAAGCGATCGCATTTTAGGTCAATCGCTCCAAAACGGGATAAATCAAAAAGATGGAACTTGGTTTGTCTTAGCTTCCGTCTATAGTGAAGGCAATTGGCTAGAGACATTGCCTGAAATTGCCAGCAAAAATGGCACAGTGGATGGACATATTCATATGTCGGTACAGTATTTGCCGTTAGTTCAATCTGATGTGCCCAAATTGCCCTTTGCTTATTTACTAGCTGGATTGCATCGAGTCAGACAAACGCAAAATTTGCGATCGCCTTTAACTCCAGATGCTAGCCTCTTCAGCCAAGTCTCTGACAGATTAAGTCTATATGGGAAGACATTTCGTAATCTGCTATCACCCTCCGCACAAATGCAACCAGTTACTAATTTTGCTCAAGACGCGATCGCGCAGTCGTGGCTACATCCCATTGTTGATTTTTCGATTCCCCCTGATCGCATTTATCAAACAATCCCTGCATGGCAATTATTACAGGACAACCCACAAATTCTTGATTTGCAAAACAGTTCTCAAATCGTAATCATTTCCGCCAACTATTCCGAAGCAGGTGTATTTAAGCAAGGCGAAGATTCCTTCGTGCAACCTGCCGCGATTCGCTATTGGCTACAGCAATCAGCACAAACCAAACAACGTGAGACCTATACAGGCGGAGAAGTGCAAGCTTATGCAGTTCATCATTTCTTGCGCGATCGCTATGTTGTGCCAATCCCTGACTCATGGATGATACTTTTGTCTCTCTTTAGTGGTGCGATTCTGGTGGGATTTTGGCAACCGCGATCGCGCCGACAGGTTTATCTTTTACTTACTACAAGCTTTAGTCTATATACCTTAGTGAGTATCGAGATTTATATTTCTGGCAGCATTCTTTTGCCCATCGTCTTCCCTGCGATCGCTGCGATCGTTTACTGCGTGCCTAAATTTATGAAACCTTCATAATCTATCCCAATCAAAAACAAACCCTTACAGGGTTTTAAAAGCACAAAATGGCTACGCCATTTTATGCTGTGGAGAATTACGACTCCTTAAGAATAGTCTTGGTTAAATCTACAGGTTCTTGAGCTGCCGCGAATTCCATGCCATTTGCCTCAGCATAGCGCTGCATAAATCGCATAAAGCGATCCCAATATTCGTCCGAGCCTACATTAAACACAATTTCAATCTTAGCCAATTCTTCATCATCACCTTTATCTTTCCAAAACAACTTGGAACTTTTCGGCTCAATTGAAATCGTGCCTTCACTATCAACTAGACGAATATCATTAAATGATGCCTTAGCAAAACTATTTACCCCTTGCACAGCCTTAATATTTACAAAAGTCATTTTAACGGAATTTTCACCAGTTGAGCGATCGCGTCGCAACCTTACATCACTCAATTCTTCGGGAATCCCTGCAAAAAATTCAATGGATGGAGATGTCATGATAATCACTTTGTGGTTAAAGTAGATGCATTTCATACTATGTATATTCCATTCTCTAATTTCTGGCTAAATAACAACAAGAAAAACATAAAACTTAAATACTCTAGAGGTGTGTATGAACTTGTGTTGCAAGATCTGAGGGGTTTTCTTAAGTTTTGTCGTAACTGAGGATTTGACGCTCTAAAAGCGAGAAAATAGGATGCGATCAATTGTTCATTTGTTCATCCTGAATTGATGAGATTATTCATAAATGGAAAAATGAAATGGTAAGCAACCACAAGCCAAAACGTATCGGTATTTTAACTAGTGGAGGAGATTGTCCTGGGCTTAATGCTGTCATTCGAGCAGTTGTGAAAGTGGCTACATATAAGTACGGATGGGAAGTCTATGGTATCCCCTATGGAACCGATGGCTTTATCGAGCTATTAGTTGGGAAACGACAACCTGAAGATTTACGCATTAAGGAACATGGTTATGATATTCCTGGTTTGGTACAGGGGCTAGATATCCTTTATTTTCTTAGTGGTAGTGTTTTGGGTTCGATTAGTAAAGGCGATCCCGAACGCCATGCCGACGATATTATCAAAGGCTATGAGAAATTAGGCTTGACCGCCCTGATTGTTATGGGTGGTGATGGAAGTATTGAAATTTTAGACGGATTAGCGCAAAAAGCTGCTGATCAAGGTGCACTGTGGAACTGGGTCGCCATCCCCAAAACCATTGACAATGATATTCCATTTACTGAAGCTTCAGTGGGCTTCGATACAGCTGTGAATCGGGTGACTCAAGCTCTTTATGATCTCACGTTTACCGCCGCTAGCCACGATCGCGTGATGATCGTCCAAGTGATGGGGCGAGATTCAGGATATCTGGCGATGGAAGCAGGGCTTGCTGGTGGCGCAGATGCGATCTTAATCCCCGAATTGACTCCTGTTTTAAATGAGGATGTAATCATGGGGATCTGTCGTCATATTGGACAATTACAGCAGAATGGTAGAAGGTTTGCACTTGTAGTAATTGCTGAGGGCGTAAAAAATCATCTTGGTCAAAAGGAACATTACATAGGAGACTATCTCGCTCGACAAGTCCAAGAATGTAGTAACAAGCTTTGCGATATTGATTCTCACATCTATCCCTTTGATACTCGCGTTACGGTGCTGGGACATGTCCAAAGAGGCGGTACGCCTACTTCCACCGATCGCCTTTTGGCAACTGCTTTTGGTCGAGAGGCGGTAGATTTAATTGCTAATGGTAACTATAACCAGATGGTGATCTGGGAAAATGGTAGGGTTAGCAGTGTTCCTATCAGTCGAGTGATTGAGCAGATTAAAAAGGGGCGCAGAGAGAAGAAAGCACCTTCGCGGGTTGATCCTCAAGGCTTTTTAGTAAGAACGGCGCGAGATATTGGTATTTATGTGGGAGAAGTAAGTAGTGACGATCAGTAGTTCCAGCAATTACCGATCAAATGAACCAAAGAAAATTTTTGAAAGTGTTGCTTTGCAACACTTTCAAAAATTTTCTTTGGTTTGGTTTTGAGCGCAAAGCGTTGTAAAGTGAGAGTCATTGCGATCGCTGTGACTAAGTTAAAATAACTATTATTAATAGACTTCTAAAATGATTGATTTAGAGCAACAACTAGCAGAGCTTGTCATAGAAACTTGTCAGCATCCGCAAGGAACTATTGCTCGACAGAGCGGACTAACTTCATTAATTCGGTTAATTAATCAATCGCAAAAACTTTGGAAAGATAATTCTCCCTACTATGAAGATGCTTTACAGCTAACATGGCTATATTTCTGTCGAAATCTTTGCGAGGCGACTACTGCAAAATATGCCTACGATTCTGATCGCAGTAATGTTATTACTTGGATGAATGCCTACCTTAAATATCGATTGCAAGATATGTATATCGAAAACCATCAACAGCAACTAAAATCTGGATTAGCAGAAAGAGAAGATATCGATGATGCTGGTATAAATCAGGTAATAGATCGCATAGCTGCACCTGTACAATCCTCTGATTTATTGGAGCAAATCCGACAATGGGCGAAATTAGATAGGACAAAAATTTTGCGTCGCACTTATATACGCGATCGCGCTGATGTTAATGCTCAGGTTCTAATTCTCAAACGATTACCTCCTGAGACTAATTGGCAAATTCTATCGCAAGAGTTTTCGCTACCCATCTCGACTCTCAGTAGCTTTTATCAACGCAAATGTATTCCGCTATTAAAAGAATTTTATGAAAAAAGCAGGGTTGCCTAGCACAGCAAGCCACCAACAATTCTTAAAAGTGCTTCGTACCAATATCTTTAAGAATTGTATTGCATACCTTAGTTATGCAAAGCGCTATAAGATCAATTATGTTTAATATTAAAGACAGTTTTTTATCTCTACCAATTATCAACGAGCATCGTGACATTGCTCGTTCTTTTGCTGCGAAACAATCTTTTTTAGATATTGCAGAGCGAGTGGAGCGTAATACTCTTGCGGTGCTGGTGATGCGTGACTACCTAGAGATGATGGGGATCTCAACGAGCTTAGAGTCAAGTGATAGTTGGAACCCTGTTGTGCAGATATGTGCAAATGTTGCTGATCTAGATATTGAGAGGGTGGGTAAGGTGGAATGCCGATCGCTGAATGAGGGAGAATCAACATGTTATGTGCCTCCTGAAGTATGGGGAGATCGTATTGGTTATACATTTGTTCAACTAGATGCGAATTTGCGAACTGCAACAATTTTGGGCTTTATGCCACAGGTGGAGATGGAATCAGTAGCGATCGATCTTCTCGAACCAATTGAACGTTTGTGTGTAGCGATCGCAAATTTACGAGTAGCTAATACACAGGTTTCTAGTAATTCAAATGCGATCGCGAATCTTAGCAATTGGTTGCAGAATCTTTTTGAGTCAGGTTGGCTAGAGCTAGAAACTTTACTGGACGGTAATCAACCTCAATATGCTTGGCGTAATCGAGAATTTTTAAGTTCTATTGCTAACGCATCTAATCTGACAGAAGTACGACGAGGTAAGTTAATCGATCTTGGCTTGCAGATGTCTGGGTTTATAGTTGCGTTAGTTATCACAATTTCGCAAGTTACTCAAAATGAGACTAATATTCGTCTAGCTATTTATCCAATGACGGATACATTTCTGCCTGAATTCCTTAAATTAGTGGTTTTAGATGATGCTGGGAATATTTTTCTACAGGCTCAAGCTCGAAGTATCGATAATTATATTCAGCTTCAATTGAGTGGTAATACAGGAGAAAATTTTAGTGTTCAAGTCTCTCTTGCGGAAATATTGCTGACAGAAAGTTTTGTTGTTTGAATCAAATACTCCAAGAACTCAAGTTCTTGGCTAAAAGCTCAAGTCGGTTGAAACCGACTAAAGAAGTTTGAAATTTAACCCGTTTCAACGGGTTTAAGCTTTTAGCCCGCACTTTAGTGCAGGGTTGATTTTTGCATAGCTTGCGATCGCCTAGAAATAAATAAGCTTAGAAAGATACAAGCATGATGCAGAAAATTAAGTCGAATGGAAGTCTTAACTATATTTTTAATTGTTTGTGGATTAGTAGCATTGATTATGCTACTTGTAATATCGCGCCCTTATCACCTTCGATGGGATAAAAAAATAGGTTTATGGTTGTCAAATCTGCGAAAATGGTGGCAAGATTTACAGGAAGATATTGAATGTGCGCCCTTAGAGCAAAATCTTAATGAACTTATATAAAGGACGATGGGATGTTGCCGAGCGTTTGCTAAAAGCACAAAAGCTAAGAAGTCCTAATCAAAAGAGAAAAGGGTATTTAGAAAAAGTTATTTACGATCTCAAACGAGGACGGTGAGAATTTATGACTCAAGAGAAGTTTGATGAATTGGTTCAGCAATTGGAAGTATACTCGCAGCAACATCCTAATCTGTATAAATTGCGTGTAGCTGCGTTGGCTACATTTGGGTATGTATATATTTTTATGGCGATCGCATTCTTAATTCTTTGTGCAGTTTTAATTGGTGCGATCGCCATTTATGGACGTGCTGTCAATAAATTAACGATGTATATGGTGCTGATTTTTATCGTCCCAGCATTTTTGCTATTGAGATCGCTGTGGGTGACATTTCCTGCACCAACTGGCACAAAACTAAAACGCAAACAAGTTCCCGAATTATTTGCTTTAGTAAACCGCCTCACTAAGTCTCTACAAGCTCCATCATTTCACCAGATTCTTCTCACCTCAGAATTTAATGCTGCGGTCTGTCAAGTTCCTCGTCTAGGGATTTTCGGTTGGCAACAAAACTATCTCATTCTTGGATTGCCATTAATGCAATCTCTCTCTCCTGAACAATTCCAAGCTGTATTAGCACATGAAATCGGACATCTATCAGGCAATCATAGTCGCTTTGCTGGATGGATTTATCGAGTACGCAAAACATGGATGCAAATTTTAGAACGTTTCCAAACCGAGCAAGGCGCTGAAGTTGTGGCGATGAGTTTCTATGGATTTATCAATTGGTATTCACCGCTATTAAGTGCGTATTCATTCGTGTTAGCAAGGGCTAACGAGTACGAAGCCGATCGTTGTGCGGCTGACTCAGTGGGTAATCAACATACTGCTGAAGCATTGATTTTGGTTGGTGTAAGAAGTCAATATATCGACAATTCCTATTGGAAAAATATTTATCTCCAAGTTAATACTCAACCAGAACCGCCAAATTCTCCCTTTGCCCAACTAGCTCAATCCTTACAAAATGAAATAGAGCCTGAGACTTATCACAAATTATTAGAGCGATCGCTAGCTCTCAAAACTGATACCAGCGATACACACCCTTGTTTGCGCGATCGCTTGCAAGCTCTAGGTTTTAATCCATCAGCACTACCAATTTGGAGTTTGGAAAAAATTATTCTGTTTACCAAAACGAAAAGTATGTTCGAGGTCAAAACGTTGGCGGTAGGAGTGATAAGCTTGCAAAGGCGATAATTCACCTCGTCGTTCACCAATGACGATTAGCCACATAGGCTTAAACAG
>JBIKYZ010000236.1:0-7626 GCA_044354985.1 Pseudanabaena sp.
CTATGTGCTACTCTTGGTTTAGTTTCGATGAAGCAATTACGTTCAAACTTTGTTTCAGTATACATTCTCAGACTCTTTTATCTAAATCAAATCTCTGGATTTTCTATCTGCGTAAGGTGAGTTAGTTTAATTACCAATGCAACCAGCTTGATTTTGGGATTGATTCTTTTTGGAACGAGTTTTTTGACTTAACCTCGCTCCTATGATTGAGATTCGATCGCACCTTCGGCATCATTCGCGATCGCTTTTAAACGATCCAACATATCCGCAGTCACATCCTGCCACATCCCACGCTGATTCGCTTCTAGTAGACGCTCTGACATATCTCGCAGAGCCCAAGGATTACTAGATTTAATAAAATTCTGGACTCCAGGATTGAAAATATATGCCTCTGCAATTCCCTCATACATGAAGTCGGAAACGCAGTTAGTCGTAGCATCATAGGAAAACAGATAATCGAGTGTTGCCGACATCTCGAAAGCACCTTTATAGCCATGACGCATCGCTCCCGCTATCCATTTGGGATTAACGACACGCGATCGATAGACTCTGGCAATCTCTTCGCTAAGTTTACGAACTTTAGGTTGAGCCATCCTTGAATTATCGCCAAAGTATATCTCTGGAGCATTGCCAGATACAGAAGCGATCGCAGCTGTCATTCCTCCCTGAAATTGATAATAATCATCGGAATCGAGAATGTCATGCTCGCGATTATCCTGATTTTGTAGGACGATTTGCATATTGCCGAGGCGTTGATTAAAGGCTTCAGGAGCCGATTTACCCTCAGACTTGCTGGTGTAGGCGTAGGCACTCCAATTGATATATGCCCTAGCTAAGTCTTGCTCACTCTCCCAGTTTTGTGACTCGATCAAGCCTTGCAAACCTGCACCATAGGCACTCGGCTTCGAGCCAAATACCCGATAACGCGATCGCTCTTCTGCTTGTTCTATGGTCAGCCCTTCAGCTTGCCAGTGTGTAGATTCTTCTTGGACTTTTGCCGCAAGCGGATTTTGATCGGCGGGTTCATCGAGGTTTGCCACAGCATTTACCGCACTATCAAATAAATCGATCAGATTTGGGAAGGCATCCCTAAAGAATCCCGAAATCCGCAAGGTCACATCCACTCGAGGACGACCTAAAATCGATAATGGCAAAATTTCAAAATCGATCACACGCCTTGATACTCCATCCCAAACTGGTTGCACGCCAAGCAGAGCCAGAGCCTCGGCAAGGTCATCACCACCCGTTCTCATTGTCGAAGTTCCCCAAATCGATAGCCCCAAGGTTTGCGGATATTCGCCATGTTCTTGAGTATAGGTTTCGATCACCACGTCGGCTGCCTTGCGCCCTATATCCCAAGCAGTTTCCGTTGGTACTGCCCTAATATCGACAGAGTAGAAATTGCGTCCTGTCGGTAATACTTCGGGTCTGCCTCTTGTTGGCGCACCAGATGCACCACTAGCTATATATTCACCGTTGAGTCCTCTCAATAGATTGGTAATTTCTTGCTTGGTTTTATATAGAGAAGGTAGAAGGCGATCGCGAATCCATGTTGTTTCTGTCGCAATTTCGCCCCCCTTTGCAAGGGGGGTAGGGGGGATCTTTTCAATTTTTAAATCTCTAAAAGATCCCCCTAAATCCCCCTTATAAAGGGGGACTTCAGCCTTTTTGCTACTAGCATAAATCTCTTTGATTGGAATCTCGCCCCCATTTGCAAGGGGGGTAAGGGGGATCTCTTCAATAATCTGTGCCACCAACTCCGCCGCATATTCCTCTATAAATTCAACCGCATCCCCAATAATCCGACAATTCGCTAAGCGTGGATGCAAACTTGAGTCAAGTAATTCGCCTAAATCCGCAGTCAATGGATCAAAATCTAATTGCCAATCCTGCGCGATCGCTCTAGTTAGACCCATCCGATTAGCATTAGGATTTCTAGCGATCGCTACGACTAAATCCCTTAACTGCCGACCTTCTGGACATTGCCCGAAGATATGCAAACCATCGCGAATTTGAGCTTCCTTAATTTCGCAAAGATAACCATCCGCAGTTGTAAGAATCGAATTCAAAGAATCCTCTAGACGGTCTAGGGGAATCCCCAAATCTTGATGGAGATTTTCCTGCTTGATTAAGGCTGTTAAGCGATCTCGAATCATCCCCAGACGCGAAGGATCGAGGGTTTCCGCCTCATAATATTCATCGATCAAGCCTTCCAATTGCTGCAAACCACCATACAACTCGGCGCGAGTCATCGGCGGCGTGAGATGGTCGAGAATGACCGCTTGCGATCGCCTTTTTGCTTGAGAGCCTTCTCCAGGGTCATTAACAATAAAGGGATAGAAATGTGGCATCGCCCCAAAAGCGGCTTCAGGATAGCAATTTTCCGATAGCGCCACACTTTTTCCTGGGAGCCATTCGAGGTTGCCATGCTTGCCGATATGGGCGATCGCATGGGCGTTAAACTTGTCACGTACCCAATGATAGAAAGCCATATAGTCATGGGTCGGTTCTAAATCTGGCGCGTGATAATTTAAAGTCGGATCAAGGTCATAACCGCGTGATGGCTGAATACCGACAAAAATATTGCCGAATTGGATACCTGCGATCGCAAATTCCTGTTCTTGTTTTGGCTGATTCCATCTTGAACTAATTCCATTCTGCACAGGTTCAGGCAAATTCTGGAAATAATTTTGATAATCGGTTAAAGATAGCGATTGATAGACCTGACGTATACCAAAGGATTCGCGATCGTTAGTTACACCTGTCGTTAATAACTTCATAAGTTCATCGCTAGTTTCAGGGATTTCCCCAACGCTATAGCCCGAACTTCGCAAAGCTTTGAGAATCTCCAAACAACTCGCAGGCGTATCTAAACCCACACCATTCGCTAATCTGCCATCACGATTGGGATAGTTGGCAAGGATTAAAGCTATTTTGCGATCGCCCACATTGGTATGCTTTAGCTGTAACCATTTTGCCGCCAGATCAGCCACAAAATTAATTCGCGATCTCACAGGTTCATAGGTTAGTACTTCCGTTTGCAAAGCTGAGTTCTGTCCCTGCATTGCTTTAAACGAAACTGCCCTTGTAATGATCCTGCCATCAACCTCAGGCAAGACCACATTCATCGCCATATCGCGGGGAGTTAACCCTTGTGTACCATTTGCCCATGTTTTCCTTAGCCCACCGCTAAAAATCACTTGAAAGACTGGTACATTCAAAGTCTCCCAAAGATCGACTTGGGGTGAATCAGTTTTTAAACTCGCCAAAGAGAAGCTAGTGGTATTCAAGATCACATCGACTTTTTGACCAGATTCTGGCAAACAGTAGCGAATTAGTTCGGCTTGAACATCAAGTTCTTTTAATGATGAGACATAGATCGGTAAAGGCTTAAGATTGCGCTCAGTCAGAGCATCACATAAAGTTGCGATCGCTGCCGTATTCCCCGATAAATAATGAGCACGATAAAAGAGAATTGCAATTTTCCCAAGATCCCCCCCAGCCCCCCTTGAGAAAGGGGGGAGAATTTCTTTCTTCTTCCCCCTTTTTAAGGGGGATTGAGGGGGATCTAACTCCAAAACGGAGACAGAAGCTTGAGAACTTGTAACTTCATATATCCCAATGCGTGGAACTGGTTGAGGTGTTTTATAAACTGATCCAAACTCAAGAAATTCAGAGGCAATGAACTTCAGTAGATTGTGATAGTTCTCAACTCCTGCTTCGATGAAATATTGCCAAGCTTGATTGACCAAGGTTAGCGTTGTGGTGGAATGACTAGTCAGATTTGGGTCAGGACGCTCATCCCCTGGTAACACAATTAAAATCGCACCTGTATTTGCTACGGTTTCCTTAACTACTTCTAATCCATAACTCCAATAGGATTGACCACCAATCAATCGGACGATAATTACCTTAGCAAGTGCCAAGACTTCTTCTGCATAGGTATCGATCGCTATTTGTTGCTGCAACTGCAATACATTCACTACTCTGATTTGCGGAAAATCTTCGGGCAATCTAGCCGTGGCAGCAGCGAGGGTTTGGATATCCGTATCGGCGGCAGTGATGATGATGATCGGTGCAGGTTGCTGATCGACAAAAACAACGCTGTCGGTGGACTGGTTCCAGCCTCCTGATATAGTGGCGATACGATGCATTAGTTATCCAAATAGCAATGAGCAGCTATGCCATTATATCGCTCTAAAACCCAAAAGGGATTTGTGGCGCTACGCGCCGCAAATCCCTTTTGGGTTTTAGGTCTTATACCGAAGGATTTTCAAATGAAGAAATGGCGTAGCCACTTCTTCATTTGGTATTAGCAGCTATGCTCAAAGCCACAGCCTCAGCGACTTTAATTCCGTCAATTCCCGCCGAGAGAATACCTCCTGCATAGCCAGCACCCTCACCCGTAGGAAAAAGCCCCTCCACATTTAAGCTTTGATATTTCTCATTGCGTTTAATCCTGATTGGTGAAGAAGTGCGTGTTTCTACACCCGTGAGCATCGCATCATCCATAGCAAAGCCTTTGATTTGTTTGTTAAAGGCTGGAAGCGCTTCTCGAATGGCAGCGACCGCATAGTCAGGCAAACTCTCACTCAGATCCCCCAAATGGACATTAGGCGCATAGGAGGGATGCACTTTGCCTAGCTCTTGAGAAGGGCGATCGGCAAGAAAATCACCAACAAGCTGAGCAGGAGCTGCATAGGTTCCACCACCAAGCTCAAAGGCACGAGATTCTAAACGTCGCTGAAGATCTATCCCCGCGAGAGGATGTTCTGGATAATCTTCGGGAGTAATCCCAACGACAATGCCACTATTGGCATTGCGTTCATTGCGGGAATATTGACTCATGCCATTAGTCACCACCCGTCCGACTTCTGAGGTTGCCGCCACAACTAGCCCTCCTGGACACATGCAGAAGCTATAAACTGAACGTCCATTTTTACAATGATGCACTAATTTATAATCAGCAGCACCTAAAATCTTATGTCCCGCATAATCGCCAAATCTGGCGCGATCAATCAAATCTTGAGGATGCTCAATTCTAAATCCAATTGAGAAAGGCTTAGCTTCGATATATACGCCGCGATCATAGAGCATTTGGAAAGTGTCACGAGCGCTATGTCCGATCGCAAGAATAATATGATTGCTGGCGATATATTCTCCATTTGCTAGGGTTACTCCCTTCGCTTTACCATCTTGAATGTCAATATCTTCTACTCGACTTTGAAAGCGAATTTCTCCACCGAGAGCTTGGATCTGAGCGCGAAAACTTTGGACTATTCCGACGAGCTTAAGCGTGCCAATATGCGGTTTATTGATGTAAAGAATTTCTGGAGAAGCACCAGCATTCACGAATTCATGCAGAACCTTGCGCCCGTAATGATGCGGATCTTTGACTTGACTGTAGAGTTTTCCATCGGAGAAAGTACCTGCGCCACCTTCACCAAATTGAGCATTAGATTCTGGATTAAATTCGGCTCTTCCCTTCCAGAAATTAAACGTGTCCGCCGTGCGATCGCGTACTGCTTTACCGCGCTCTAAAATAATCGGACGAAATCCCATCTGCGCCAACATCAACCCCGCAAACATGCCTGCTGGCCCCATACCGATCACAATCGGGCGAGTATTTAGATTACTAGGAGCCTTGGCGACATAGTGATAACTGGTGTCTGGCGTGAGCATGACGTGAGGATCTTTAGAGAAGCGATCGCTTAATTGCGTTTCTAAAGGTGTTTCGATATCGACGATGTAAACCAAATATATATCTGTCTTTCTTCTTGCATCATAACTACGTTTAAAAATAGAATAACTAGTTAATTCTTCTGATTTGATTTGCAACTTTTTGAGAATCGCAGATTTGATTGCATCTTCAGGATGATCGAGTGGAAGTTTAATTTCAGTTATCCGTAACATAGTCAGTGAAGCTCAAGTTTGATTAACCGCCAAGGCAGCAACCAATTATAGCCGATCTTCATTTGCTGTTTGTTGAGATGTGGGTGTATGACAAAGGAAAGGGATAGCGATCGCAGTTTGTCTTATAATGAAATAAAGCAGAAAAATTAATCTGCATTTAGGGTTAACACTGGGTTTACTAATGGCAAATAATGAAGCTACAGCCCGAATTAAGATCAATAGATTGCTTGATGCTGCTGGCTGGCGTTTTTTTGCGGAGGGTGGACAGCCTGCGAATATAACACTTGAGGCAGGGACGGAGATTACATCTTTGGATTTGGATGAGTTTGGGGAGAATTTTGAGAAGACTAGAAAGGGTTTTATTGACTTTTTGCTGCTGAATGACAAGGGGGTTCCATTTATTGTTTTGGAGGCGAAAGCGATACATCTCGATCCTCTAGTGGGGAAGGAGCAGGCGCGGGATTATGCGAAGTCTCAAAAATGTCGATTTGTGATCTTGTCTAATGGGAATTTGCATTATTTTTGGGATTTGGAACGGGGTAGTCCAGAAATCATTACCGCTTTTCCTATACCTAACTCGGTAATGGGTTATCAGAAAGATCTTCCCAAGCCCGATCGCCAGAAACTTGTCGATGAAATTATTGATGATGATTATGTGGCGTTGACGCAGGTTCCTGACTATCGCAATAATGCAGGCTGGATTAATCCAATAGAGCGTGATGATTTTATTTGGAAAAATAAGTTGCGTTTTTTGCGGGGTTATCAAAAACAGGCGATCGCAGCTTTACAGGATGCAGTGAAAGCGGGGAAAGATAAATTTTTGTTTCAGATGGCGACGGGGACTGGGAAGACGCTGACTTCAGCAGCGGTGATTAAGTTGTTTTTACGGACTGGAAATGCGCGGCGAGTGTTGTTTTTGGTCGATCGCATTGAGTTGGAGGAGCAAGCTAAGAAAGCTTTTGATCTCCTACTCAAGAATGACTATAAGACAGTTATCTATAAAGAGAATCGTGATAATTGGCGGTTTGCTGATGTTGTGGTGACTACGGTGCAGTCTTTGCTGGTAAATAACAAATATCAGGATCAATTCTCACTGACAGATTTTGATTTGGTAATTTCGGATGAGGCGCATCGCTCGATTGGGGGAAATGCACGGGCGGTATTTGAGTATTTTATTGGCTACAAATTAGGGCTGACGGCGACACCGAAGGATTATTTGAAGCAGTTTGATCGAGCTAAGCCCACGACTAAAGATCCGAGGGAATCTGAGCGGCGGATAATGCTCGATACCTATCGCACTTTTGGCTGTGAGGACGGGATTCCGACTTTTGCCTATGGGTTAAATGAAGGGGCTGCGGATGGCTTTTTGATTCAGCCGACGGTTGTGGATGCGAGGACTGAGGTAACCACTGAACTTTTGTCGAAACAGGGTTTTGTGGTGCATTGTACAGATGAGGAAGGCGAAGAAACGGAAGAGAGTTTTAAAATTCGGCAATTTGAGAAGCGCTTTTTTTCGCCTGCGACAAATCAGCTTTTTTGCAAGACTTTTTTGGAGAAGGCGCTGCGCGATCCGATTAGTGGGGAGATTGGTAAGGAATGAAAAATAAATAACTTATGCATTTTGAGGAATGGCTCTATAGTTCCATTTAGGAAGATATTCATCAAAAACAATAGGTAGATTTTCTTTGAAACCATCCATAACCTTTCTACCCT
>JBIKYZ010000045.1:0-23988 GCA_044354985.1 Pseudanabaena sp.
CAAGCTTGAGTTTGGCTAATATTCTCAAAGTTGTTGAAGTTTGGAGAAAAAATAGGGGACATAGCAATTACCTGTCTAAATTCTATTGAATGTAATAAAACTTAACACTGTGCCATTTGTTTAGCAATCCTTTTTCACGATTAGCTTCATATTTATGTCATTTGAAATAAGTCTTTTGATTAGTAAACCTATGCTCAGAGTAAAGATGATTCTTACCCCTAGTCGAATGGTTGTCGCACAGCTTGGATAAGTTGATTTTGGTGCGATCGCTATTTAGTTGTACTAATAGAAAATTGAAATCAATACTTTTTCCTAGAACAACGTTCACCTGTCCACTAACCAATGCCCAAAATACCCCACTGCGATCGCTGTCTCCACAATGCCCATTGAGTAAAAAGTGGATCACTATCCGTTTACAAAATGCGATCACCGCTAAACCCAATCCATCAAGCGCTACAATCTTGGCAAATTTCCCCTAGAACTGATGATCGATAATCGCCAATATGCCCCCGCAACCCAAAGAAACCGTGAAGTAATCCTAGACCTACTTTTACAAGCATTGCCCCGACAAGGCACAGTGTTAGAAATCGCCAGTGGTACAGGAGAACATTCCGTCTTTTTTGCACCACATTTTCATCCTTGCCAGTGGATACCATCAGACCCTAATCCTATGGCGATCGCTAGTATTAGTGATTGGCAAAAGCATTACCCATCTGACAATTTAGCCGCCCCTTTACAGATTGATGTCACCGCCCTTCATTGGTACTGTGACGATAATCTCCAAAATAAAGACATTCAGGCGATCGTCAATATCAACATGATTCATATTTCACCTTGGCAAGCCTGCTTAGGATTAATGGAAGGTGCGAAAAATCTTTTGTCAGTGGGCGGGATTTTGTATCTCTATGGTCCATATAAACAAGATGGCAAGCATACAAGTGTGAGTAATGCTGAGTTTGATGCAAGTTTGCGATATCAAAATCCTGAGTGGGGAGTGCGAGATCTTGAAGATGTAATTACTGTCGCCGCCGCCCAAAACTTAGTACTGCAACAAATTCAACCCATGCCAGCGAATAATCTCTCTGTGGTTTTTAAGATGCTTGATTAGGCTGGATCGATTACTGTTACAAAACGCGATCGCCATTGGATCGGCAAATATGAAATTATTAGGATATTGAGATTTTCTACTAGAATCAATCATGAAGAAAAAACATTTTTTATGGGTTATTGCATTGTGCATTGCTCTGTTGGCGATCGTGTTACCTGCCTATTCGGAAAAGTTTCTTGCTTCTGAAAATCAAAAAGGCTTTCAGGTATCAACCCTTGATGCTTTAAATGCTGGGGTATATGAGGGGACATTGCCATTATCGGATCTCAAGTTACATGGAGATTTTGGGTTAGGTACTTATGATGGTTTAGATGGAGAGATGGTTTTTCTTGATGGGAAGTTTTACCAAATTAAAGAGGATGGAGTTGGTTATAGTGTTGCCGATCACGTAAAAACACCTTTTTCTACCGTGACTTTTTTTCGTCCAGAGCGATCGCTAAATCTAACTGGTAAAGCTAATTATCAAGAATTACAACAACAGATTAATGCTCAATTGCCAACATTAAATTTACCCTACGCCATTCGGATTAAAGGTAATTTTCCGTATTTAAAAGTTAGAAGCGTTCCCAAACAAAAATTGCCTTATCCTACGTTAGCTGAGGTAGTTAGCAAACAGCAACGTGGTTTTGATTTGCGAAATGTTAAGGGTACTTTAGTGGGATTTCGGCTACCCCAGTATTTAAAGGGAACGAATGCGGCAGGTTATCATTTCCATTTCATTACTGACGATTCCAAGGCTGGTGGGCACTTGTTAGATGGTGAGTTTGTGGATAATGTGGCAGAAATTGATGCGTTGCAAGATTGGAAAATTACTTTACCTAAACATCGCTCTTTTGCAAAAGCAAAATTGGAGTAGTTCAGAGCTAAATATTTTTCACTAGAAGACCGATCGCCTATCTATAAAGCCAATGCCCAAAATAACCCACTGCGATCGCTGTCTCTACAATGTCCACAGAGTAAAAAGTCGATTGCTAACCGTTACAAAGTGCGATCGCCTCTGAGGATCGCTAAACGTGACATAAACACTTTGAATACTGTACGATAATCATAAAATGATTTATGTATATCTATGGCTACTATCAGTCAGATTAAAAAGCCTTGTTCTGATTCATTAGTCTTGCTGCCACTATTTTCTAGCGCGATTTCGGCGGGATTTCCCTCTCCTGCGGACGATCATCTCGAAGATTGCTTAGATCTCAATCGTTACTTGATAAATCAGCCCACAGCGACTTTTTTTATGCGATTTGAGGGTGAACCAATGCTTGAAAGTGGTTTGCAGCATGGCGATCTCTTGATTGTTGATCGCTCCGTAAAGCCAACTGACAGCAAAATTGTGGTGGCTGCGATCAATGGTGAGTTAGTAGTGCGCCGCGTCAAGCAAAATCGGCGACAGATGTGGCTGCTATCGGAAAACCCCAATTGTCAGACAATCTGCATCACCAAAGATACTGAGTTCCAAATATGGGGAGTAGTTACTCATGCCATCCGCACCCTGCATAGCACTCGTCGATTGCAATAGCTTCTACGTTAGCTGTGAACGAGTATTTAACCCCAATCTCGAAGGTAAACCCGTTGTTGTACTTAGCAACAATGACGGCTGTATCGTGGCGCGATCGCCTGAAGCAAAAGCACTAGGTATTCCGATGGGTGCGCCTTACCACAAATATAAAGCAACCTTGCAAAACGCAGGGGCGATCGCCCTATCATCAAACTACGAACTTTATGGAGATCTGAGTCATCGCGTTTACGATGTGCTTTTCGCATCTGTGCCAGAAGTCGAGATTTATTCGATTGATGAATGCTTTTTAGATTTATCTGGCTTCACCCACTTGGGAACCGATGGATTGATGGAATTTTGCGCCAAATTGCGAGAGAAAGTTCTTAGATGGACTGGTATTCCGACAGGTATCGGGATTGCATCAACCAAGGTTTTATCCAAGGCTGCCAATCGTGTTGCTAAGAAATCAGTAAGTGGTGTAGCTGAATTACTGACTGACGAGCTGCGCGATCGCCATTTAGCGAATCTGGAAATCGAAGATATTTGGGGTATAAATAAACGCTTAGGGATGAGACTACGATCGCATGGCATCACAACTGCGGCGCAGTTACGAGATGCGAATGAATCACTTATCAAACAAATTATGGGCATCGTCGGTGTCAGGATTATGCATGAACTGCGAGGATTGTCATGCTTGCCATTAGAGGCGATCGCACCAGCGCAAAAGAATATGGTATGTTCGCGTTCGTTCGGTCAGCCCGTAATTACGCTCGAACAAATGCATGAGGCGATCGCCCACCATGCTGCAAGGGCGGCGGCGAAGTTAAGACATAGAAAATTACAAACTTCGGTTCTAGGGGTATTTCTGACAACTAACCGATTCAAGGCTAATGACCCACAATATAGCAATTCGATATCCATATCTCTGCCGACAGCAACGAATAGCTCTCAAATATTGATTCGGTATGCCAAGCTCTGTATGTCAAGTTTGTTTCGAGAAGGATTCAGTTATAAAAAATGTGGCGTTAGTCTCAATGATTTAAGCTCGGTTAATGCAGTACAGTTGGATTTTCTTGCACCAGCCGTAGATTGCCAAGATGAACAATTAATGTCTGTAATTGACTCGCTAAATAGACGCTATGGAACAGGAACAATTCGGTTTGCCAGTGAGGGGATGAGGCAAGATTGGAAAATGAGAACCGATCTGCGATCGCCTAGATATACTACCCGTTGGGATGAGTTGCTTGTGGTGAAAGCAAATTAGGCTGCTTGCCAAATCAATTCGTTAGGAATCGCAACCCAAACCTTAAACTGGTTTGCATCAGGTGCGATTAATATTGCCATACCCAAATCTAAATCTCTTCTGCATCCTGCGATCGCTTCGTTAAGAGAGGCATAAGCTTTATCGACTACAAAGGTTTTGCCTAGAAATACAATCGCTTGTTCAGTGCCAGCAATGCTCTTGATAACAATCGAGCGAACTTGGTTTAGTGAATTGAGTATCATTGCTTTTGCCCTTAGAAAGAATTTCTCTATGGGATTAGTATCGCGTTCTATCAAGGTTGCGGCTGCGATCTCAAATCCGTAATCCTGTGATATTGAGTGTGTGAATATGCGATCGTGATCACAAAATTAAAACCCCTTAACCGATTAGCTAAGGTGCTTCAATTTTGGACCGTTGCTGATTTAGATGTGAATCAACCATTCCTCAAACCTTTGAAATCAGATTTTAGGTTAATTCCTAGTTTTTCGACGTTGCTGATTTCATGCCTAAATCAACAACGACTCTCTTTCTAGTAGACTGTCAAGCGCAAATCAACTGGTGATGTTTATGAGTTTAACGCGAGCATATTGGGCTGACAAACCTTTTGTCTTGCTTGTTAAATTACGGTTGACACTCTACTAGGTGTGGCAAGTGCGATCGCTTTTGTAACGTACATTGGCAAGATGCAAAACTGTCTCATGGTAGCTCATACAATTTTGGCTTGTGAGTCAATATTTTGTTGCTGTGCTTGAGATTGATGCTGCCAAGCCTGCTCAAATTGTTGGATATCAAATTCGCTCAAATTGACAAATTCAATTTCCTGCCCCTTAACCTGCAAAATAATCTGGCGATCGCCTCGTAAATTCTCAACTGTCAGAGCATCTCCACTTCGTTGGATACTGTAAGAATTCTTGCCCGTTTCTCCAAAATTATCAGCCCCTAGTTCATTAAGAAGTTGATGGCAGAGCGCGGCAACCAGATGAGCCTTATCCATGCCTTCATGTTCTGGGGTGATTGAGATCTTATTCTCAATCACATTCTCAGGCTGAATTGGGTTGGGTAATTGTAGAGAGCGCAGTCTTTCTAGTTCCAGCGCAAGCTCAGCAAATAAACTATCTGGTAGTCCTTCGGATGCTTGAGGAGATTCTTGACTTGTCGCCTTAGAATTAGCTCCCTGTATCTCCAGAATAATTGACATATCCCGCACTGGATCGTAACTTATCTGCAAATACTTCTGGAGTCCGCCCCAGCTAAACTCTTTTCCTAATTCATTACCTTGAATGCTGTTATCTCCAAAACTATAGGAAATACCCTTAACCTTCTTATTGCGGGTGTATTTGACATAAGCATCCACTCCTGATTGTCGAAGCTGCTCAATAAACTGGGGCATAGCCATTCCTGCTTTTATCTGCTCCATGATTACCTGCGATATATGAGGCTTCAGGTTATAGATATTAGGTTTTACAATTTCGCTAGCTGAAATTTCCAATTGTTTCAAAATACGTGGCAACGAGTATGCTTTGCCTACGCTTGAGCCAGACAGCCTAACCCCATCGTATTTGTAAGCAATGCCTCTGGGCTTGCCCTCGCGATCGCGTTCAACTTTTACGCGAATTTGATCGCGATTTAGCTGCTCTATAAAGTCTGGTAATGACTTGGTATAAGCCAAAGCCTCACTAATTTTGTTCGCAAGTTGCTTCTTGACCGTAGGTTTGCCTGATGTTCTCTCCTTTTCAATGTGGCGATAGGTTTCCTCTTGGCGATCGCTTGTCCGACTTGACGGAACTGATGTTAATCCAAAATCCATTTCCAGTTTTCGGATCGATTTTTGGCTGCGCGTCCAATCCCAGCTATCTGAGACAACGGAGCCATCCATCTTCACTCGACTGGTAACTAAATGAACATGCTCATGATTTGCTGTATCGGTGTGCTTCACAGCGACATACTGATTATTGCTAAAATCCATGTCTTTGAGATATTGGGCGATCACCTGCTGCCAAGAAGCATTGTTAAGATGTTCATCAGGACTAAGGCTGAGAGAAACATGACAAACTACTTGATTGAGCATTGGTCGTAACTGTCGCGATAGGGAAAACTCAGTCGCAAGACTACGAGGGCTATCACCATCCATATTTGTGTCAATAATTTCTGCACCAGTTTTTTCCAGCACATAGGACAGGCATCCCCGAAAGCCTCTACCCTTAATGATTTTACCGATCATTCTTCTTTCCTACTCCGCCTGTGGAGTTAAACCTGCGGTCGTAGTAATTTGAGAGCGAACATCGGACATTAATGAAACAAGTTGATTGAGACAACCAGATAACTTTTGAAATTCATCAAGTTGCGACTGCATAGGGCTACCCATCATCACACTTAAATTAGCATCGTGTGTCAACTGGTTAATGTTGGTACCAATTTTATTCAACTCAAATTTCATTTGTCCTAGCAGGTGATATGTGTCCCAATCAACGCTAGTCATTGGAGCTAGTGGTGATAGTGGCTGAAACTTAAAAACTGCATAGCGGACAAATTTACTCGATTTAACATTCAGTTTCTTGGCTTTTGCCTCCAATACAACTTTCTCATTTTCAGTCATGCGTACCGTGAATCTAACGGATAAAGTCATTACTGCTATTCCTAAAGTTTGTTCTGCATAAATGCTGTTGAAAAAATATTCAAAAACAAGAAATTCGGCGAGATGGACTCGCTAATTACAATCATAGTCTACATTTTTTGTGCAGAACAGAATTTTAAAATATTCTATTTCTACAAAATTTTAATTCTTGCAAAATTAATTGCAACTCATTTTTTTTATTTGAAGCTTTGAATTTACTAAGGGGGAATCCAAAGGGGGAATTCCCCCTTGGCAAGCGGTCATGTTGCTGTCGAACAAAAATCAAGCGATAGCGCGATTTCTTGTCCGACAAGCAACATAGCTTGCTCCAAACCCCGCACACACCTCAAACGGCGCAAACTCGTTCGCAAAAAGTTACAACTAATATACAGAGCGTCTACAGGAGAGTATACAGAGAGTCTAACTAATTTCTATCAGCAATCTACAAATAGTCTACTTAACAGTCTACACAGAGACTACAAGTAATCGACAAATAATCTACAGATGGTCAACCAACAGTTATCACCGAAACTAACTGTAACCTACAGCAATCTACAGGTAGTCTACTTAACAGT
This sequence comes from Pseudanabaena sp., assembly GCA_044354985.1. Lineage (GTDB taxonomy): Bacteria > Cyanobacteriota > Cyanobacteriia > Pseudanabaenales > Pseudanabaenaceae > Pseudanabaena. Next base: position 7,060 of record JBIKYZ010000045.1, read on the forward strand.
CTACACAGAGACTACAAATAATCTACAGATGGTCAACCAACAGTTATCACCGAAACTAACTGTAATCTACAGGCATTCTACACAAAGTCTACAGCAATCTACAGGTAGTCTACTTAACAATCTACATAGAGACTATTCAAAGCCTATAGATAATTAATAAAGAGGCTACTAACAGCCTACAAATAGTTATCATAAAGTCTACTAACAGACTACATATTTTTACACAAAGTCTACAGCAATCTACAGAGAATCTACGCAGAGTCTATATGTAAATCACAAGTATTTTATGTGTGATTTTACAGGAAATTTAACTATGTTCTAAAAAGGATAAGAGTCTACAGAAAATCTATTCACAGTCTACAAACTGTCTACTCAAAGCCTAAAAAAATAGACATAATCAAAAATTCTTAAAATACAATCTGAGTAAAGGTTTCAGCAATTGCAATCAATATTCTTAAGCAAGATTACTATAAAAAAGACTTTTTATTATTGCGTTTATGGCTATGATAAACCCATCAACAAATCCAAATATTTATGGAGTCCCCAAATCAATAAATTCTCTAAATGATTTTCATCACAGCATTTGTTGTCTGAGATACCAGCCTTGTAGACAAATAATCAGCTAAAATAATGCCTGAAATCATTGCGTGCTCATCGGTTGTAGAGGTAGCCACAGAGCAGTTAACAGAGTTGTCTGATCGGTGGTTTGCATCTATTAAAAACAAAGATAAACTGACAAGAAAAGTAGACATCATCTCATACCTTGAGGAAGCTGTCAGAGCTTTGCTTGCTTCAGGAAGTACATATAATGAAATTAGCCAAAACCTAAAAGATGAACTTCAGGTCGATATCTCTGCTAAAACTATAAAGCAGTATATATGGCGAATTAACGAAAAACAAAAAAAAGGTGGGACAAAAGCTAAAACCCATACCGCTAGGGCAGAAAAGGCTTTACCGCAACACAAACTATCAGGATCTGAGCTAGCTCAACAACCAATTACAAGTTTGTCGGATAGTATGGCTAATATCCCCTCTGCAACGGAAACTCTTACCAATGTAGAAAATAGCGATCGCTCTGAACCAATCTCAGTGGTAAAGCCAAACAGCAGCAAGGCAAACACCAAACCACAAAGTATTGTCCCGAAATCTCTCCCCGTGGAAGATGATGACGACGATGATGATTTGGCGCAACAAAAAATCTTGAAGCACTTCAATAGATACTAGGAGACGACATTATGGCAATTATCAACCTGATCGACGGTGAAAAAGGTGGTGTGGGTAAAAGCTGGGTCGCACGCACCATGCTGCAATATCTGATCGATAACGCAATTCCCCGCGCCAGTATTGAAACAGATCGTAGTAACCCGACCGTACTCAATATTTACAAAGAATCTAAGGCTGCTGTTTTCTCAGAAAATGAAAAAATGGCTGATGTGGCTGATGTCATTTTTGAATATGCCCTCAAGAAAACGGTTGTCGTCAATTTACCCGCTCAGGCTCACCGAGCAGTGGCGAAATGGATTGACACCAAAGGATTACTGGATTTGGGGAAGGAACATGACGTGACTTTTATCAAGTGGTTTGTCAGTGACGGTGAAAGCGATTCCATTGAGCTATTCATCGAGTCGCTAGAGCATTATCAAGGCTATATCACCCATGTATTTATCAAAAATTGGGGGCGCTGTGATGAATGGGGGTACTTCAAAGCCCACGAAGCGATCCAGAAAGCGATTGCTGAATACAACGTTGCGGTGATTGACTTTCCCAAGTTGAGCGATGGTAGGCGGATCGAAATTAACGCTAAGCGGCTCACCTTCGAGGATGCTTCCAATTACCCTGAATTTGGCATCATTGGCAGGAATCAAATCAAAACATATTTACGTGACGCTTATAAGGCTTTTGAGTCCACTGAGCTTCTACCCAAAGCCAAACAGCTACAGGAATTGAAAGCCTAGTATGAATAGCGATCCCCTGCCGAAAACCTATCTGGATATCGCCATCCACGACTACGATCCCGTGGTCAAAGCCAAAATCTACGAGATTGTGGCTAAGTCTGGTATTCCCCAAAACGATCCTTACATTGCAATTTTCTTGTCTAATGCCCAAGTTGCGGCAACAGTTGCCACTGCGCCAAATCTACTCCAAAGTGCTTTAGCCAAAGGCTTTGATGTTGGTATCCAAAAGTTCCGAGACTTTCTGGCAACTTTGCGCGAGACTGCGGTTAAGGAGCAAGAGGTGGCGATTAGTCAGGCGATCGCGAATATCATCAAAAACAAACAGCATCAGGAATCCCAAGGTTATTGGCGGGCGATTAGCTTGCCCTTCATTGGTTTCTGTGCGGGGATGTTGATGATTGGCTTAGCGGCAGGGCTGGTTTCGGGCTTGGCGATCGCAAAACTGTTTTTACCTACACCCAGTCTAAATGCCCAATCCGCTAGGGATTTGGAGTGGGTAGCAAGTGACAACGGCAAACTTGCCAGGAATCTCGTGGACTGGAATCAGGATATTTTGAAAACCTGCCTTCAGGATCAGCAAAACCTCAAGGAGGCTTTAATCATTCTCAATGGTAAGTATGTGACTAAAGGTTTATGCGCCTTATGGGTATTGCCTGAAACCCAGAGAGTCTATGAGGATCGCCGTTAATTTTAGGTGCGGCAATTCATGACTTAAAAAACATAATAGCTAACTTTTACGGTCTAAAAACGTTTAAAATTTCGTAATATTTATTTTTCAAGTCATCGTTTAAGTAGATTTATTGACCTTTGTATTAGGAGAATTCGGTGTATTCGGTGCTAAAAAGTCTAAAGCGTTTGAAGTTGCAACGACGCTTTCTTCTGATACTACTACCACCTTGGACTTTTTCGGGCTTTTAGGTTTCCTTATGGTGGGCGCAGTGTTGAATAATCGTCCGCGTTTACGAATTTCGTAGCCATGCTTGATCAGCACTAGCCTAATCGTGGAATCGCTTAAGCCAAACATTTTGCCTACATTTTCTAGGCTCATGGGCTGGTTGTACAGATCCCAATATTGTTTGGCGATTACACCATCTTCCTTGAAGGCTTCGGCTTTTTCTTTCCGCGATAGTTCTTTGATGTCAATACCATTGCGCTTAATGATCCGTTCAACGGTTTTGCCTGTGACTCCAAACATCGCGCCTACTTGCTCAAAGTCTAGTCCTCCCTCACAGACTAGTTGCCAATATTCTTGGGCGCGGGTATAGCCTTCCAATCGTTTTTGCTTTAGTTTATCTTCTTGCCTTTGTCTGATTCGCAGCAAAATCTGGCGGCGCTCTCTTTGCCTTGGGGTCAGTTTGGGTACGGCTAATCCTGCGATACCGCCTAATTTATGTTTTAGTCTTAATTTCAGACGGTTTTTGGAGTCTACGCTTTGTCGGATCGGGTAGCCATTGCGCTTTAGTTCCTGCAATACAATCGGATGGGAGATGCCAAATAGCTCGGCGGTTTCTCTCAGGGTTAAGTTGTAATCGTTGTAGGCTTTGTTGTATTGTGCGGCGCGATTGGCTGAGGTAACTGGATCGATGCCCCGACGAATGGGAATATTATGCTTTTCAAGGATTTTGTTGAGGGTTCTGGCGGCGACATTTAATTTTTGAACGATCGCTGACCTCGTTAGTCCTGATTGGTATAAGGCGATCGCCTGCTGCTCCATCGACATTCTCGTATGGCTGCTGCGAGAACTACGCGCCCTAAATTCTGTAAATCCTGCTGAAACCATACCGTTATATACCGTCGAAACTCCGACCTTAAATTGGTTGGCGATTTCTCTAAGTGGATAATTTTCTTCGGTATATAGCCTGATATATTCAGATGCTTGTGAAGTTATCTCTGGGCTATGCTTACGCTTACTGTCTAATTTTTGCTTGCTCATTCGTTCATCCTTAAATATTTTGACTTGAATTTTTAATCTGGTTTACGGTAATCACAATACTGAACAATCTGTAGAGTTGGCTCAAAGTATTCCCAAAATTACCTCTTGCCAATATGCTGTGTGAGTTGGGTTTTTCAAAAAAGAGGGGATACAGTTTTTTACTGGTCTATCAACACTATTATAATTTCATATCAAGTGGCAGTTAGCCCCGCAGTTGTTAGGACGGATACTACCCCAAAAGTCGATCTTACCAACTGGTGGGAATCTCAAAATATTGGGGCAAAGGTACATCAAGTGCAGGCTGGCGATACTCTCTATAAACTGACTCAGCTTTATCATGTTGATGCGGCGGCGATCGCTACTTCTAACGGCATTAGTGCGGTTACGGATTTACCGATTGGTACACAACTTGTCATTCCTCCTATTGAGGGGATTGTTTATAAAGTCCAACCTGATGATACACTCAGTCAGATTGCCAACCTGTATCAAGTCCCGCAGCAAGCCATTTCCCATGCTTCAGGAATACTGGCTACTGATTACTTGCGTATTGAGCAGCCTTTAGTCATCCCTGGTGATGTTCGTAACCTGATTCAGCGACGGGAGGGAAAAACCAAACAGGAGCTTGTGCTTAAACGAGATGTTTTACGTCAACGTCTGTTGCAATTAACCAATGAGGTTCCGCCTCTGACCAGTTTGTATTCTAGTCAATTTACGGAACAGCCCCTGACTGACAAAAGTTGGATATCGCGATTTCACTTTCAAGGAGTCCAGATTCCTACGGAGTTAGCCATGCTGCCTGAATCAGAAGCACGGATGACAACCGTAGAAATGTTCAGACTGACTAAGGATTTGGAAACCCTTGATCGTCTGGTGATTAACCAAGAACAGTTAATTGCTTTCAACTCTAAGAATCAAAACCAGTACCTACAAAGCAACTTACCCAATCTTCCAGCAAAAAATGACTTAATTGACAAAATTGACAAAAACACTAATTCTGCATTCATCTGGCCTACTCAAGGTACGATCTCTTCAGGTTATGGTTGGCGGTGGGGGAAAATCCATCAAGGTATTGATATTGCTGCACCTGTCGGTACTCCTGTATGGGCTGCGGCTAATGGTATCGTTGAATTTGCGGGGTGGGATGATAGCGGCTATGGCAATATGCTCGATATTCGGCATCGTGATGGTTCGATTACTCGTTATGCTCATCTCAATGTTCTGTTTGTCAAACAAGGAGATACTGTCACTCAGTCTCAAGTAGTGGCTGCTGTGGGTAGTACAGGGAATAGTACAGGTCCTCACCTCCACTTTGAAATTCGCCCACAAGGGGGTATTGCTACCGATCCAATGGCTTATTTGGCAAAACAATAATTATATTTTTTTTACCGAAGCCCTATTTATTCACTTAAACTTAAAAATGCAATTACTACCTAAAAGTCTGCTTACATTCTCTGATTTAGTACAACGTGAATGGGTTGATGGCAGTGCTATAAATCCCGAACTTTTCGCTTCTACGGTTGAAATCTTGGCTGATGAAGAGATCTCTAATGGTGATGATATCAGCTATCCCATTCATGAGGCACTAAACTGGAATGCTTCTAAGTGGCGGACGGCTTGGCAATCTGGTCGTCAGCAACGCCCTGAACTGTTTGCCGCTCTCATTAATACTTGGAATCCGCTCTTAGAGAAATCTGAAGTATTTCAGGTCAAGCTCAGTCATCCTATCATTGATTCCCAGAAAGGCAAGCCCCGAAAGTATGAGAACCCTGCTAACCGCGAGCAAGTTGGTGGGTTTGCTTTGGTCACTCACTCAATTTGGCAAAAGGTGGTTGACCGCTATGCCATTGACTTGGATTGCTCTAATTTGCCTACCTCGATCAACTTTTGGGATTGGGTAAGCCAGCATCCTGAAATTCCGATCTTTATTTGTGAAGGCATGAAAAAAGCTTGCTGCTTGCTTTCTCAGGGTTATGTGGCGATCGCTTTGAGTGGTATTACGATGGGGCGGGTCACTGATGAGCATGGGGTGCTGTCACTTCAGCCTTATCTAGCTAAATTTGCAGTACCAGAGCGACAAGTGCTGTTTTGCTTTGATGCTGAAACTAAGGAGAAAACAAAACATAATATTTTTCTTGCCACGGTCAGAACTGGAAAACTTTTTGTGGAAGCGCAATGTCAGGTCAAAGTAATCCAGCTTCTCTTGCTTGAAAGTACTGACAAAACTGGGGTTGATGATTTTATCGTCGATCGCGGTGTAGATGCCTTCGAGCGAGTTTACTTAGAGGCTGTTTCTCTGAATACCTATGCTTGGCATCATCATCAAACTCAACAACTTACTTTTAAGCCTTCTAAGAGTTTGCACATGAATGTTGTGTTTCAGCTAGACCAGTATCAAATTCCTGATTACATTCCCCAAACTGGTATCGTGGCGATTCAGTCGGCTAAAGGCACGGGTAAAACTAAAGCAATCGCGGCGATCGTGGCAGGGACAGATAAGCTGGCTTTACTGGGGCATCGGGTCAGTTTAGTTCGCAATTTATGTAAAGTCATGAATGCTGATTTCAAAGGCGATCTCGATCTTGCTAATGGACAATTTATTACTGATTCAGATTATGCTTTGCGGGTCGGAGCCTGTGTTGATAGCTTGCTTGCCTTCGATCCTCGTCAGTTTGTTGGTTGCGATCTCGTCATCGATGAGGTGGAACAGGTGCTGCGACATTTGATTTCAGGCTCGACTTGTAACAAGGATGGTAAACGTCCTGCTCTCCTTGCCCGTTTGCATATTCTGGTGAAGTTAGCTAAACGGGTAATCGTAGCGGATGCTGATCTCTCTGATGTTAGTTTGAATTATCTACAAGCTTTGCGTGGTGACGGTGCTGATGTGTTTTTGATTAAAAACAATTTCAAACCTGATGGCTATCCTGCTAAGTTTATGGTAGCCAGTAACGATGCCCCAATTATTCAAGAACTATTGGCGGATGTGGCAAAGGGTAATCGTATCTTTGTCACTACTGATAGTAAATCCAGTAGTAAGGCGATCGCTAAGTTAGTTGAAAGCATCAAGTCAATTCGCCCCAAAGCTAAAATCTTGCTGTTCAACTCCGATACCAGTGGTGGTCGGCATGAGACTGATTTTGTGACTAATATCAATAAGCGCGTTTTCAATTACGATGTGGTGATTGCCACTCCTTCAATGAATACGGGTATATCGATTGAGGTGAAGCGATTTAACAAGGTCTATGGTTTGTTCTATGGCACGGTTACGGATGCGGATGCTAGTCAGGCTTTATCAAGGGTGAGGGATAATGTCCCTCGCATAGTTTGGTGTGCTGAGCGCGGTTTCAATTTCTGTAAAATCGATCGCTCGGAGTCTCCCAAGCATCTCAAAGCAACTCTCAGGAATCGCTGGGATCGGGAAGTAAGTCTGATTCGGGCTGGGCTAGGTGATTCTCTGTTGCCGATGGTTGATAATATTGCGGCGGAAAATACTCACATTGACCTCTGGGCAAATGTTGAAGCAAAATCTAATTCAGCGATGTGGGCTTTGCGAGATCATCTGCTCGAACGACTTAAGTTTGAAGGCAATCAAGTCACGGTCGTCACCGTCAATAATGATGATTTTAGTAAGTCGATCAAGGCGGCTTTAGCTCAAGTTAAACAGGAACATTACCTAGCCGTTGCTGGGGCAAAGTTACTAACTACTTCAGAACAAACAGCGATCGCTAAACATGAGTGTCAGTCTCACGATGAGCGATTGAGCGTAGAAAAAACGGCGCTATCGGATTTTTATGGACTGGATGAGGTTACACCACAACTTGTGGAATACGACCATAATGGTCAGCGCCGTTCGGAGATTCTCAATTTGGAAGCTTTACTCCAATCAGAATCAGATCTTGCTGTGGAATCTGATATTGATATTTTTGCGCGTCAGGCAAAATTTGGCATGGGTATCTTCTTGCCAGATCAGCCTTGTCACGAGTTAGGCAGGTTTATCAGGGATCGACTGGGGTTGAAAGACTTACTCAATCCTGATGTTCAGTATACTGATGCTGACTTGGCAAGCTTGGGTGACATTTGCCGTCAATTTAGATTCGATATTAAAAGGTATTTGGGCTTTAACATTTCTGCCAATGCGACAAACATTTGGATATTTCGGCTGCTGTGTAACCAGCTTGGTGTGAAGATTTGCTCAAAGCGTCTGCACAGTGCTAGTGGTATGATTAATGTCTGTTGGCTCGATCCTGATGCGTGGCAACAGTTACAGGAAATTATGCAAAGACGCACAGCATCTCTTGAACTTGCTATTGCACCTCAGCCCGTTTTTGCCGATCGCCCCCACCCTATAACAATTACTAAAGTGGGGGCGATCGCTAATGGTAAGTTTGCAGCGTGGACTCAAGTTATCTCTGTAATGGCTTATTTGAGCGCTCTTCTGCCAACTGAACTTTCCCCTTGGAAACCTGTACGTGAGATCCAACAGCAACTGTCACTTTTATTTTTAGCGATCCGCTCAGTAGTCACGCACCATATCCCTGTTCCCAGTTCATAAACCCTGAACTAATTTCATGATTATTTTGTCATCTAGATAACTTCAGAAAGAGCTATCCTGAGAAAATCGTCAGTTTTAGTCACTAGACTAAGCTAAGCTTAAAGAAATGGGGTATGGGAATTTCATTTAGCAATTTTATAATGGAGTCCGAAATGGGTACTTTAACCGATATTTTCGTCGCTCCCAAAGAGAAACGACTTGATTTCCTACGTGATAATTTCATCCGTATTTTTTATCAATATCACCACGATCGATTTTCTGATAGGCAGGCAAAACTACGTTCTGTAACGACTTTCCTTGATTCTCAGATTTCTAAACCCATCGATATCAATATCACGGCTCAGTTTATTAAACAGCATCGTTCTGACATCCAAAAATTTGTTAGTAAATCCATTGACGAAGTAATTCAGTATGGCAATGTCCAGTTTGCTGGTGGATCGTCTCCTCGCTCAACAAGACTTGCTCGCGCCATCTTCACTGGTGAGGATTCTCTGATCGTTAATATCAACGAAGATATTCTGGGCGAGATTATTGATTTCCTCTGCAACGATCTCTACTACCCACTTCTTTGCGATATTTGCTTCCCCTGCACCTGTCAAATAATTGCGGCGGCGCATAAGAATCAGCTTCCTATCTCGATCGAAGTTATCAAACCTCCGATTGGGTTACTTTCTAATCGCAATCGGGTGATTGCTTGTTCAAACTGGGGCGCTCTCGTTCAATATGCTAGTGCTGATGTCGCACTCAAACTATGTGGCATCCCTTGGCTAGATGAAATTCCTTCCTTTTCTCAAGGTTCTAGTCCAATCCAAACTGCAACGCCTTACAGAGTAAAGCGTTATAGCTAAAAAAAATCAATCTGAGATACTCTTTTTAGGGCATCTCAGATTGACTATTTCATTCCTTGGGTATGACTTTTAGATATTGCTCAGTTTCACCAATCACTGCGGCAACTTCTTCAGGTGTATTAAATCTCGACCATGCTGTACCATGTTTGCAATTCACATAGGTCGCAAAACGGGTAAGGGTTCCGCTCAGTAAGCGCAGTAACATATCCAAAGCTTCGTCAGCAATACGATGGTTGATTGACATCGATTGCGCGTTGACGATCGCCGCTTCTTCACATGACAGTACTTTTTCCGTCGCATCCTGTTCAACCAAGAGGTCTGGATGTTGCAGTGCGGGCGAGGGTAGCGCCGTACAAAAGGTGGAAATATGAAAAGCTCCTTTCATATTTGTCACTTTGTCCTGTGAACCGAGCAGGACTTGTCCTGAATCGTAATGATTGCCGCAGTCAAGCCAGAAAACTGATTTTCCGTTTTCTAAAACTTTGGCAATTTCAACTCTGGCTTCAGGATTGTCTACTGCGCCAATACAAATCACCAAATGCTTCCAGCGTAGTGTTGCCATGCTTTCCTTAAATGGCGCGGCGATCGCGTTAATTTCGATCCCCCATTGCCATCCATATCTTGCCGCCAGAACTGATGCTTTAGGCAATCCCAGATCGCTGGGAATAAAGTTTTGGCGGGGAATGTTTTTTGCTTCTACCCGATCTGGGTCAATGAAGGTGATCGACACTTTTTTCCCTGCTTGTTTTTGCAGATAGGCGATACGCGGCAAATTCACGGCTAGCCATCCACCTGTGCCTCCACAGCCAATTAAAACTAAGTCCAGTTGATCGTAGGACGGGAGCAGAATTGGGACAGCTTCGGCAAATGGTAATGATAAGGTTGGCATTACCAATCCTCCGATAGACAATCAGTTAGTTGGGGCGGTAGCTCGAAAATACCAGTTGTGGCAGTTTCATAGAAATGACCGTAGATTCCTACGCGCATTTTGATTTGTGGGTTTGAGAATATTTCACCCAATACTCCATAGATCCGAAAGCCTGTCTCATCACGATTGTCCGTATCTGAGAAATATGCGTTCATCCCATGATGCGAATGCACTTCGATTAGAGCTTTGGCATAGGAGCTATTTAGAGAATTGTCTAATGGTCTACAGGATGTAGCGGTTTGCTCTTGCTCTGGTATTGTCAGTTGCCAATTACCATTCTCAAAATGCAGATGAAATAATATTTCTACTGGTTTACCTTCTCCATTGCTCGGTAGGCGAGATGCCTCTAGCATTTGCTGTACTAGTGCAACGGGTACTGGTGGGTAGGTCATCTGGACTGATGCTGATATGGCTCTCAGTCCTTTGGCTTTGTAATAGACGACAGGGGCGATCGCTACCAACCCTTCCCGTCTCGCTCTGACAAATGTGCCATTTCCTGCGTAAACGTACTCATACATTGAGGTTGCCGCGATTTCAGGCAGATGCTGATTCGTGGCAATGATGTGCTGAATTAGCCCTGCACTAAAGGTTGGCAATACTGGGTTTGCGGTAACTGGGTTTGTGATAACTGTGTGTTTTTGAACGTGTTCTAATAATTTCATCGGTTTATAATCATATTGATCGCTACCTTCACCGAAGAGCCACATCGGACAAGATCGGCGATTGGAAAGCGGTTGGATTTCTGGAGTTGTAATAGCTTCAAACGAATATCTTCTGGATGAGAAGTTGATTTACCATTCACAAGATGATTGCTGAACGGTGCATTCATAAACATCTGCCATGCTTCAGCTAGTTTCTCTATTCCTTCCAATTGGCTAGAAAAGCTGTTTTCATTACCCATACAGATTCTGCCATCAGCGTAGATATTCGGTAATGGCACATGGTAAATAGGAGCCTCTGCATTGAAGATTTTGAAGTTAGTTGCCCAAACATAACAACTATCACCGCAGAGCATAAACACTAAACCCATCATCGGGATGGTCAAAGCGATCGGCTCCCCGTCCTCAGTCAAATTTGTGAACGTAAATGTCCGTCTTGCAGGCGGTATAAACTGTACGAACCATTGTCCTTGCTTACAGATACCCAATCGCTGTATGCCACTGGGTATCCATCCTGAGTCAATTTGTTCATGTTGAAATGCGGCTCTGACAGTTTCGGGGGATAGAAATTTATAGGTTTCTTTTCCTGCATCTCGATATTGAAAGCAGTAATGTCCGCCTTTCAGAAATAGCAGTTTTGCATCTGCTTCTATGAGTGGATACCCATCAGGATTGAGGACATCTTGCATCGGATTTATGGTTAACATTGGTTCCTCCTTATCCCGCTAATGCATGGGTGATATATTGAGAATGTAGTTGGGGAATAGGTTCTTTACACCTGTTCCACAGCCTCACTACTTTGATGCAGTTTTGAGAGTCCTTATCTAGCCATTCGATAAATTCTCTGTATTCCTTCATGATTGTCTGAGCGTCTGTATATGCTTCTCTCAGTATGTCAATCACCTCTACCGTCCAATAAGCATCGGTGATTTCGCTTTCGTAGGTCATATCTAGCCAGATATTATCCGTTGACTGGGTTAGCATCTCCATCGCCAATGGCAATCGAGAGATCATTCCCCTCGCCTTTTTTGCCTCTTGACGTAGAAGCACATCGGATATGTAATCTACGACTGGGGGAAATTCCTTACCCAGTTCGCTTTCTACGTCATCCCATACTTCACTGCTGACATCATGAATTAGACACAACAGAAATTTCTCGGTTGCACCTAATTCTTCAAATTCGTCGTAGTACCATGAAGTACCAATTGGGTCTATTGGTATATAGTCTGTACGTTCCAAATCTGTCATTACTAATGGTAAAGGAAAGAACTGCTCGTCCACTAATGTTAGAAATTCGATTTCTTTCTCGCTATAGTCTTCGGGTCTTGCAAAGGCTAGTCTGGCTGTGGTTTGCAGATATTTCTCTGGATAGTAATGCTGATATAGTCGCAACATATTTGCTCGTTGCTGCATGGATTCAAGGTAATCGGCGGCTCTTTCCGATGTATGGGAACACATCCACTGGAATTTGGCTTTGTCCATTCTAGAATCCTCTGATTACCGCAGGGGCAGCGATTGGGTGCGCCTTTTTTAAGTTGTCTAGCGATCGCTGCAATAAACAACTATTTTGCTTGGATACAATTGTTGCTTCAGTAAAGTTTTCTAGTTCAATTTCATCGATTTCGATTAGTTGCTGTCCTTGCCGCTCATGCTGCTCGATCTCCCATAGTATTTCTAGCAAGGGATTGATAAATTCACTGGCTGTAATCAAACTGGTTAGGACTAGCTCGGACATGCTTAGCCCTTTGGTCCTGCTTGTTTACAGATATCCACAAGGACAGAAACTAAGGGCTTTAAGCAACGCCGTAGTTGGTGTAGGGGCGCTTGTATGGGGGATGCAAGCCTAAAACAATATCTGATGCTGGTACGCCTTTTTCAACTAGCTCTTGACCAAGATCGGCTTCGGTCATGTTGTGCTGAATCCAGATTTTGCTATCCTTAATGTCTAAATGGATGTAACAGGCATAAATACGGGTTAGCCCTTGCCAACCAAGATCGAGTATTTGATAGTGATCACGTTCGGTGTCAAAGATAAGTTGACATTCAATATCTGGCTCGGTTGTGGTGGAGTGAGCAATTAGTAATTCGCGGACAATTTGGCGATATTTGGCTAGTTTTTCCATTGAATTATCTCCTCTGTATTGGGTTCGTAGGCTAGAATTTTTAGGTCATACTGAACGATTGCGGCTTGGGTAAAACGTTCTTGAAAGAAGGTGTTGAAAATATCGATAGGCACGGCTAAGTAAAGAACTCGATTAGATTCTGTCATTTGTAAGGCGAGGCGATAACTGAGAAATTGACCTAATGCATTATGAAAATCGCTGATATTGGAGGGATTGATAAAGCTCTTAACCTCTACTGCAATTTTCTGTCCATCTTTTTCAGCAGCAAATACTTTTTCAGCCGCCAGATCTATTTCTAGTTTAACGCGATCTATCCGAATAGTTAACGGATCGCTGGTAATTGTCCACCCGTTTTTGATTAGGGCTTGTTTGACGGCTTCATGGAATAGATCTTTTGCAGACATATTTATAACTACAAATTGTGATGTATTTTGAGAGTTTAAATCGCTTGTAATTCGGGTGCTTAATTTCGGCGAGAAATAGATAACTCCTCATTCTGCGTCATAATGCTTCAACTCTCACGATACCTCCTTCAACTGCATCTATTCGCAATCCATACTTGTAGAGTAGTGACATTCCAATCAAAGGGTCAGTCTCTGATTCGGCAACATCAATTTCATGATACTGCCCATCCCAAAGAATAGTTACAGAATACAAATCAAAAAAAGTTTCGCTGCCGTCACCTAATGTAACTATGTCGGAAGCGTTCCATGACAAGTCAAGAGCAGTAATGATTGAGGATGGCAAAGTGAGGAAACCGTTAAATCCTGTATCAATGACAGCATCGATGACTTGCCTTTGCCCGATCGCATTACCAACAACCAATGGAAGTGTTGCCTCACAACGTCGATTCACAACTCCCTGTATCATTTGGGTTTCACCAAACTCCGTGAGCCAAAGTGATAAACAGCGCGATGTCCAATACGGATAACCCAAGGTTGAGCATCAGGATATCGCTTAAATAATTGGTTAGTCGCTGGCAAAACATGATCGGCGACTTCAAAGGCTCCAGTTTCAATATCGATCGCTACGATTTTGCCTGTATTACCAGATTCTACTTGCTGCTGAATGCTAGCTTCATAGAGTTCTTGCCCACGCCGAGCTAATTCTTCTTTGCTGTAGCGCCGTTGACGAACTGCCATAGCTTTTGTGTTGTTAATTTGTAATGTCATTATAGCTTTGGGTAGGAATGAATCTCTACATTTGGCATTAAAAAAGGTGCGTTACATTTCATTAACGCACTCTCCAAAATTAGCGATCACTCAAACTTCAGCATCAAGACAGTCTAAAATATGCCGAGTCAGATTTGTTTTCGATTAAGCGTGGTCATGATTTGTATATGGTTGTCAGTATCTTGAAACATCTTGCCCAATTATCCATTTAGCTTTTCATTGTTAATCAGGAGAACATTATGAGCAGCACCATCGAACTGAAGCGCCATCATTTTAATGTGCAACAATATCACCAAATGTATGAAGCAGGGATCTTCTCAGAGAGTGATCGCATCAGATAATAATAACCACTAAAAAACCACCCCAAACTAGTAATCCAGCAATGAAATAGTTTCCCCCAAACATTCCCCCGAACATAAACATACCAACTATAAATAGACAATATGGAATAGCAATTTTCTCAAAAAATTGAGTATTACTACGATCGTATTTGTAAAGGTATCTGCCATAAAGCAACCAGTAGATACCGTAAATGCATACAAACACCCCTTGTATGGAATGCATAGCTATCCCAACACCAATTGTTGTAGCGACAATCGTAAAAAAAATTGGCTTATGACTTTCGTGATCTGCCATATATTTCTTCCATTTGGCTTCTTCATGTGCAACGCGTGCTAAGTTTTCTGGAAGATTTTTTACTCGCTCTTTCTCTAATCGTTCTCTTTCTTTAATTGCTTCTCTTATTGCAATAGACTCTCTTGCATCACGTAATCCACCACCTTCAGAACGACATTTCTCACTACAAAAACCAGAAGAGTTGAACTCTGAATTGTAGGCTTTTTGGCACCACCAACAGTTTGACTGTTGTGACATATCTATATATTCTCCATATTAAGATCGATTAGGTTTAATTATTTTCGCATGAATAATTAAATATGTCGAGAAACAATAGAATGTTAAGAAATGTGTGCGGTTGCGCTGGTGATCGCATTGCTTCCCGTTCTTTTCCAGATGTAATATTTGAAGTAACAGATATCTTGGGGTAAAAACTATGGTAATCTCAGCACGGGGTAGCTACAGGATACTACCCCTGTTAAGGTACAAAAATATCGAACGTAGATTGGTCGTTTCAGCCTTCAAAAATCCATTTTCTTGAACTTTTGACATGATGTTTTACAGATCTATATCGATGAGATCACGCAAGCTCGTTAGTCACCTTAACAGGGGTACTACAGGATACGTGTAAAAACCTGCAAGATGACCTTAAAAGCTATACAGAGATTAGATTCCAAAAATATGATTTTTTAGTTATTCGAGCAAAAAAACAAACGATAGAATGCGCGTTTAAGACCTATCTTGCAGGTTTTTACACGTATCCTGTAGCAATCCGAAGGCGGCTCCTATTTTTGTCTCGGTAATTGAGTCAGCATAGTCTTCACAGTCTTTTCGGGTAGCGATACCTTTTTGTTTCAACCCTTGCACCATTTGCATGAGTTCAGAGGTGGGCGGTTGTCCTGCTAGCATTTCAAAGATGCCCCGAATCTGTTTTCTGATTAGCTCTGGGTCTTCTAATCGTCGATCTGGCTCTGGCAACATCTCAGCGATCGCTTTGCAGATTGCGGTTGTACCGATTCCTGCAAGAAATTCATCGCCATTTAGTCGATTGCTAAATTGCTGAAAAGATTCTAGCTCGGTCATTTGTTGGTGAATGGCAATCCAGATTTTGTTTTCTGGCTTGATGTCACTATCTTCAAGGCGATTAGGCTGGCGATCGTACAGACGATGATAGGTTTCATCGGTGAATGCGTCGAAGTTATAGATTTTTATCTCGCCTTCGCTGATTACTTCACATAGTCGCTCTGAGCCTTCTTTGAAATCTCGCGCACAAAGCTCTGTCCATTTCGGGACTACATATACTAATGGATTTTGCATATTTTAGTTCTGATTATTTGAATTGGGTGTTAAAGGAAGCGTGCATTACGCTCCCTTTAACGTTGTCTCTATGCTCCGTACAAAATCTCGCTGACTTTGGCTAGCAATGGCTTTTTCTTCGATTCGATTTCAATCACGATTTGCTGGGCTTTCTTGGCTTTGTGTGGAAACTGGGCAATCATGCCTTGCAAGCGATCGGTCATATGTCGCAGGTCGGACAAGACACTTGTGCCTTGAGTTGCCCAGCTACGTTGCTCATCCTGTGTGCCGAAGGTTGGACAGGTTCCTAGTTGAGAGATGGATTCGGTGATCGCTATCAATGTTTCCTGTGCTTGAATGTTTAGGGGATTTCCAACCTTGGCGACAATCTTGGCGATCGCAGTCTTTTCTCTAGGATGATTCCAGATGACGTGGTTGAGAATCTCAAATGAGTCTTCGCTTACTTCTGTTTCTCCTTGTAAGAAGGCGTAAGCTCTCAAAATCATCACCATCTGCACATATTTTCTGGTGCTTGCCACAAAGTTTTCTTTCTTGAATTCCCGTTGCAGATCGACTAGAGAATCGACTACTTGACTGGTGAATGGCAGTTTCTGCACTTGCGTCTGCATCTGCTCTAGTTCCGCTAAGCTCAGTACGGTTGTGACTTTGGGGGCGATCGCGTTGCCTGTCTTGCGTAACAGCAATGTTCTCAGGTCTTCATCACCTAATTGGACTTTGGACAAGATTGAAGCAAAGAAAGAGCGGGATTAAGCGAAAAGGGATAATGAGAGTTTCAACTTTCAACCGAAAACAAATCATTATCCCTAAACCCATTATGCCAATAATTGTCA
>JBIKYZ010000046.1:0-23789 GCA_044354985.1 Pseudanabaena sp.
TTCTAAGCTCAATCACTTCGCTCTCAAATCCAAATTATATATCAAGGCTTTGCAGCAATCTCACTTGGAATGGCAGTCTCTGAAACCTTTTTAGGCTTCTGCGTAACATGAGATATTAATTTTGCTTTTGACAACCAAGAATTTATTGGTGTTGAGCGTAGAGACGATGGACAAACCGTAATTAATGAGACAACCTTAGCGCGAGGAATTACTAAAACTGCTAGATTTTCAACCGATAGCGAAGGTAATCGCCAAAAATTGATTGGAGTAGTCGAAACTGATGACGATGTCCGACAAGAAGCTTGGTATGCGGATGCCATAAAAGCAGGCAAGCCAACTTGGTCACGCATTTATCAATGGGTTGATCGTCCTGAGGTTTTGTCTATTTCCCATAGTTATCCGCTTTACGATCTCGATCGCAAAGTGATTGGGGTAATGGGTGTTGACTTTATTCTCACGCAATTGAATAGGTTCCTTGTTGGTTTGAAATCAGACCCATCAGGACGTATTTTTATAATTGAGCGTTCTGGATTAATCTTAGGAACTTCTAGTAGTGAGCGTACTTTTTCAGTTGTTAATGGAAATCCCCAACGCCTCAATATTCTTAATAGTAATGACCCCCTATCACGAGCTACAGCCCGCTATCTAATTAATGAATTTGGTGATTTTAATTCGATCCAAGGTAAAGAACACTTAGAACCTAATTTTGAAGGGAGCAAGCAGTTTATTCAAGTTCGTACTTGGCGCGATCGTGATGGACTAGATTTGCTGATTGTGGTGGTAATACCTGAATCTAGTTTTATGGAACAAATTAATAGTCGCAACCAAGTCACGATTTTATTTAGTTTTGGGGCGCTAGTTTTTGCGATTTTGCTGGGAGTAGTGACAGCTCGTTATATTACGGCTCCATTGATCAAATTAAGTGGTGCATCTCAAGCGATCGCAAATGGCGATCTAGACTCTAGAGTATTGGTAAAAGGCGCAAGTGAAGTCAAAGTTCTGTCTGAGGCATTTAATCGCATGGCAGAAATGCTTGCAGAGTCTTTTAACTGCCTCGAAAAAGCGAATGTGGAGTTAGAGTCACGAGTGCATGAAAGGACTAACGAACTAGCTGATATTCAGTTATCATTGCAGCGAAATAATTTTTTATTGCAGCGTCGTGAACAACAACTTCGCAGACAACAGAAAATCTTAATTGATCTCACTAAAAACAAAGCTCTCAACTTGGGTGATTTTATTACGGCAGTGCAGAATATTACCGAAACAGCCAGTCAAACAATGGATGTCGAGCGCGTGAGTGTCTGGCTATTTGACAATACTAAAACAAGATTACATTGCCTCGATCTCTATATTCAAAGTAGCAATATTCATACTGAGGCGGATTATCTAAGCTCTGACAGATTCCCCAGTTTTTTTGCAGCCCTGCAAGAAAATCAGAACTTACAGATAGAAGATGTCCATGATGAAGAAATATTAAAAGAGCTACGCCCAGACTATCTTGATCCTCTTAGTGTTGTATCCCTGCTGACATCGTCATTTGATATCGGTGGTGAACTCACAGGTTTTTTGATGTTTGAACAAGTTGGTCTAGAGCGCTTGTGGCTGCTAGAGGAAATTAGCTTTGCTAGCTCTTTATCAGAATTGTTGTCTTTAGGGATGGAAGCTCAAGAACGCCGACGTGCCGAGGATGATTTGCGAATTGAAAAAATGCGATCGGAACGTCTGCTGCTCAATGTTTTACCAAAAGCGATCGCAGAGCGATTAAAGTCTTCCAGAATCTATACACCTACCAATCTTCCCATTAATATTTCTGCTAGTATTCCTACTAATAGAACTTCTACAATATTAACAGAGTCCATATCCAAGCTCAAGACTGAAAGTGGTACGATTGTTGCCGATACTTTCGAGGAAGTAACAGTTCTATTTGGCGATATCGTCAGCTTTACAGAATTTGCGTCATCGGTAACTGCAAATGAACTAGTAAATATGCTCAATGAGATATTCTCAGAATTTGATCGCTTAGTCGATCATTATGGTTTAGAAAAAATCAAAACGATTGGTGATTCTTACATGGCTGTTGGTGGGTTGCCTGTGCCGAGACCTGATCATGCTGAAGCGATCGCGTCAATGGCTCTAGATATGCAGCAGTCAATTTGCAGATTTATCCGCCCCGATGGAAATCCCTTCCAGATGAGAATTGGGATGCATACTGGACAAGCCGTTGCAGGTGTGATCGGCACGAAAAAGTTTATCTATGATCTTTGGGGAGACACGGTAAATATTGCTAGCCGCATGGAGTCTCATGGTATTGCAGGTTGCATTCAAGTCACGGATGTAACCTATCAGATTTTAAAAAATAAGTTCCAATTTGATCCCCAAAGAACAATTGAGATCAAAGGTAAAGGCGAAATGACTACTTATTTCCTCACAGGACGCAAAGCGCAGATTTAATTTTTAGTGGTGCGGCAAAGCCGCACCACTAAAAATTAAATCTGTAATGCTTGCAACGCTAAGTGAAATGCAGTAATAGATTTGGCATCAAGACTTGCCTCTGCATTCTGCGATCGCATTAGTATTTCGATCTCTTCACGACTGAGCAATACGACTTCTATCTCCTCATCTTCATCCTGAGCAGGAGGATGCTCCAGTTTTTCAAGCCCTTGTGCTAGATATGCATGAATAATCTCATCAGAATATCCTGGGCAAAGATAGAAACCGCCTAAATACTGCCACTGACTAGCTCGATAGCCTGTTTCTTCTTCGATTTCGCGCTTAATCGTCACATCATGCTCTTCCCCAACTTCCAATGTTCCCGCTGGAAATTCGAGTAAATAGCGCTGAATCGCAAATCGATATTGCTTAACTAACACAAATTTGCCATCTGCTGTTACAGGAACCGCCATCCCTGCCCCTGGATGCTTAATATATGCATATTCGCCTGTAACACCGTGGGGTAATTTAATGCGATCTACATGAAAGGAAAATTTACTGCCTTGATAGCTGAGTCGATTTTGTAAGATTTCTGAAGGTATAAGTTCTGACATGGCTATTTTAATTAACTAACTCCAGCACATTTTGTCACAAGATGAGATGCCATGCTTCACTTCGGCACTATCTAAAAATGGAGATTGTAGTAAAAGATAAGCCTAAATCGTGTTCTCTGGTTCGTACTCAGGTTGTGAGTAGATAAATGTTTGGCTGATTAGAAGTAGCTGTATAAATTAGCGATCGCTACATAAGAGCGATCGCGCAATAGTTCCTAAATCTAAAGCTTTATGATCTCATCCCAAAAAGTGCGTGGATTGATTATTGAAGTATTTTCAATTGGGTTTAATACGAGCAAATCATTGTCTCCAGTAATCAGATGAGAAGCATCGCCATTTAGCGCTAAGTCGATAAATTTATCATCTTTCAGATCTCGACATAATTGAACTTGATTTAAAATTTCGACATACAACCATACGGTTTTGATGCGGATAGATAATCCATCAATATCGTCATGGTCAATATATTTAGAAAATTTTGAGCGTCCTAAAACAGATAAAACTTCGTTGAGAGTAGCAGCAGAGTATAAAATTACGCCGTTGTCTTCTCCCCAATTTAGGATTTTGGCTGAAATTGAATTTGGAGATAAAATGGCGCTGATTAAAACATTTGTATCGAGAACTAAACGCATAGAACTATTGGTTATCACTCAACAGTTCGTTTAATTTTTCTTCTGTTAAGCCACTTTTTTGAGCTTTCTTGCCAATACTATCTCTAAATTTTTGAAATTCTTGAATGTTGATACGAGTAATTCGTTGATAGTCTTCGATGGACATAATCACCGCAACATCACGATTCTGTTTGCGGATCATCACAGGTTCGCGTTGGGCTTTATCGATGACTGCGCCAAAAGATTGTTTGGCTTCTGTTGCTGAAACAATTTGCATAGCTTTAGCTCTTTTTCTTATATTATAGACAAAATAGACGATTTATCCATGATTTATAATAGCGATCGCAATATCAGACAATTGTCTAACTAAACCTGCTTTTAGAGCCTTATGCCATAATTTTAGAGAGTCCACTATAATCTTAATAAGATTTCAGGAAGTCGTCATGATTGTTGAAACTAGTTATGCACAGACAATTGAGGAATAAATGTCATGCGTAAACAGATTATTGAATATACATCTCCCCTAGATGCTTTAGTAGCTTTGGCTAAGCAGTTATACAGTTATGAGATTAAATATCAAACTGATTCAGCCGACTTTTTTGTGCAGTATCAACAGGGAAAGACGAGTGATGATGAAGATACGTTTGATTGGGCGAGTAATTACCGTCATTATCTAGCTTTACGCCAAGAATTAGAAGGCAAGTTAAGAAATGTCGCGTAATAGTTTTAGGGATTATTTCGATCAAGTAGATCAACTATTGGAAGTTTACCCTAATGTCTATGTAGAGAATTACAACGCTACAATTCTATCGAGTGAACGGGCTAATCTCAAACTAAGATTGCGTTTTTATTTCAAATATTTGCTTTCTATCAGTGAGGCTTTGGTTGTTGTAGATGATCAAATTATGGTGATTGATTATCGCTATCATTTTCAAGATGGACAGAACAATCTGATTTTTCGCTATGATAATACGCCCCATTTCCCTAGTTTGTCGAGTTTCCCGCACCACAAGCATTTGACAGATCGCGTAGTTTCAGCTAATCAACCAAGTATTGCGATGGTCATTCAAGATGCGATCGCTTTTATTATGCTTCTTGAAAGTAGTGATATAAATTAGCGATCGCCATATCAGACGATCTCATAACTACATCTGCTTTTAAAGCTACCAAATTGTTTGAATATTTGATAGGTTCCTGATTTTATGGTCTTTTGTGACTAGAGGCAGACCAAGATATAAGGATGTTGCAGCAATAATACGATCGCCCATTTCTGGAACAATCTCACGCGGGATTTGGGTAAAAGATTTGGCTACTGGGGTATCTAGTGGAACAACAACTAATTTTACAAGTGGATCGTCTATGAGTTGTAAAAGTTGCTCTAGCGAACTTGTGGGAATCCGATTTTTCTCAACTAAATAATTCATTTCTACAAGAGAAATCGCAGATATAAAAATTGATTCGCCATTGTTCAAGGCATTATCAAGGGAAGTTACTGCATTTTCTGATAATTTCTCTGGACTTCGCAAATACCAGATAATTGTGTGGGTGTCAGCTACAACGCTCATAATTCAATATCCTTGGGGAAGTTTGCCCACATTTCTTTTCTAGTTGTAGAGAGATCTTCTTCGGTGAGGTTAATATCTGCATTTGCCCATAAGCCTTTGATGCTTTTGCTTGGGGCTTTAGAGGCTGTTTTAGCTTGCAAAAATTCGGCAAACTCTAATAGTGCTTGTTGTTTTTCGGTTGGTAAGGTTTTGATGACTGCGATTAATGTTTCTTCGATTTTAGGTAATGTTTGCATGATTTTGACTCCATTTGATTGTTAGATGACTACAAAAACAATTCTCTTCATTCGCTTTTCTTAATCCGTTTTTTCTTCTCGACTTTGAGCAATGGCGCACTTAGGGCTTCATAGAGGCTAAATAAATATTCGATACGGTTTAGTTCGCTGACGAAGGGTTGGGGACGATAGCAGAGGTCTACGGCTTTGTCTAGGGCTTGATGTACTTTTACCAAGTCGGGCGGCATGGTGATGGGATCGTAAAGATCGGCGAGGCTGCTATCGGGATATTTTGCTCTTGTGTCTAATACTGCTTGCGCGGCGGTTTCGACTTTTTGCTTTTGTTTGTCGTTTGCGGTTTCAGGGAATGGATAGTTGTTGTAAACAATATCTTTAGAATAGCGAAAATCACTTTTTAATCTTCCGCAGACATACTTCACCCAAGTCATGTGCATCTCTGAGTTGAGAACACCAAATAAGAATAAATCTCCATTGGGAATAATCATACAAGTATCACCAGCGATACTAGCTTGATCAAAAAATCCCATTGGAATATATTTTCTATTCTCTGAAGAAACACGCGGAACGACAATAAAACTATCAGGATTATTTTTATCTCTAAATAGACTCGGAAAGGCAGCATATTTCTGAGTTTCAATTCCCTTTGCACTGCTTCTAAAGTCTCTTACTTTCTCAACTCTATCTAAAACTAATGGAAGCTTCTTAATGTCACTGGGATTAGCATCAACCAGCCAGAGACAGTATTTATTTTCCCTGTTAATAAATTCTCTTGCTCCAATGAATTTCTTGATAAACTTTTCAGATTCAGGTTGCAAGCTTAAAAACTTTTCTAATTCTTGTTCATCAAATAGAAAATGACCATTATCATAAGGAGAATTCCCTCGTTTAATTGGAGGTACATTGCATATAGGCTTTGAAAGAGATGGAATAAACATATCTTTACCAATCGCTAGATATGGATTAATATTTTTCGCTTTAATCTCTGTTGGTTCACCTTTGATATCGCTGTAGTCAAATATTCTCTTGTTCTCAATATCTTGCAAGCCAAAACCAACAATCACACAATGCACAGCAGCATTGCCTTTCGCCTCATTTTTCCAGCTAAAAGTACGGTGAGCAAAATGAATTTTAATTTTGTAAGTATTAAACAGACTATTCCACAAAATACTGACTTGCTCACCTTGAGAAATAGAATTTGTACTTACAAAGGCACAAGAAATATCCGTGTTTTGAATAAATTGAGCAGATTTAATATGCCAAGCCGTCACATAATCTAATACCCCAGCCCCATTTACACCCGCAAAAATCATTTCCATATCAGATCTTTGCTCTGCATTTTGCCATTGCATCCCGACAAATGGAGGATTGCCTAAAATAAAACTTAACTTCTCTTTTGCAACAACCGACTCCCAATCAATCCTCAACGAATTACCATGCACAATCTTCGCCGCCTTCTTCAAAGGCAACCGCACAAAATACTGCCCAAACTCATTACTCACCTTCACATTCATCTGATGATCGATCAACCACATCACCACCTCAGCAACCCGCACCGCAAACTCATCATACTCAATCCCCGCAAACTGATCCACATCCACCTGAATAAACAACCGCACATCTAGGAAACTCTTGTGCTTCCTATACAACTCCTTTAAAATCTCAAGCTCTAAATCTCGCAACTCCCGATAAGTAATAATCAAGAAATTGCCGCAACCACAGGCAGGATCGAGAAAATGCAAATTTGCAATCTTTTCATGTAACTCCTCTAGCTTGCCCTTACTACCCTTCGCCTTCTCAAACTCAACATACAAATCATCCAAAAAAAGCGGTCTAATCAACTTTTGAATATTCTTCTCAGAAGTATAATGCGCCCCCAAATTTCGACGTTCCGTCTGATTCATCACCGCCTGAAACATTGACCCAAAAATTGCAGGCGAAATCTTACCCCAATCAAACGCACAAGCCTTTAACAACATCTCACGCATCCCACTATCAAACGACGCAGGCTGCAAAGGCTCGGCAAATTGCTTCCCATTCACATAGGGAAACTGTGTCAGATTCTCATCTAAATTTTTTAATCGCCGCTCAGGTGGCGTATTCAACACATGGAAAATCGAAGCAATATGCATTGCCAAATCGCTACCATCTTGCTTAGTGTGGCGATCGACATATTCCCAGAAAATCCCCTTATTAAAAATGCTCGTATCATCGGCAAACAGACAAAATAACAGCCGTACCAGATACACCTCTAAATCATGCCCACTATAGCCAATCTCCTTGAGGCGATCGTGCAGTTCTCCCATCAATTCGGCAGCTTTAATATTGACAGGATCTTCATCCTTATAAACCCGTTTCTCATATCCCGCCATAAAGCCGAATAGATGCACATGGTCTACAAAACCCTTTAGCTCAAACTCTTTAGTCTCATCCGTATCCAAATCATAGAGCCTGAATTTCTGAAAATCCGACACCAAAATATACTTGGGTAACTCATGCTCCTTTAAATTTGGAAAATAATCTTTAGCCTGTTGTGTCGCCTTGTCTAAGTCCTTGCCTCTAGACTTATGCTCCACCAAAATCGTCCCCTTCCATAACAAATCAATAAACCCTTGTTTGTTATCCGCCTTTTTAATCGGCAACTCAAAACTCCCCACCCGCCGCCGTGAAATGCCAAACACATTAAAAAATTCATTCCAAAAAGACTGTGACTCTGATTTCTCTGAAGTCTCACTTTCCCACTCCTTAGAAAAAGCGATCGCTCTTTGCTTGATCTCATTCCAACTTAAAGGCATATCGGCAAATATCAAGGCATAATTTTAGTTGATATTTATACTAGCATTTGTTTCTTAAAATTACCTATAATTAACTTGAGGAGAGGAAACAGCAGGAATAAAGCGATCGCCTACGTTCTTTAATCTAAGAGCAAAAAAACAAGAATTTGAAAAACATAGGAAACTACGATGATTGCCACACCACTCAGTAAACCTACTAACTTAACTTCCACTGCGATCGCTGAGCAAGTTAGACCACTTGCCGAAAATCGCGTGATCTTGAATAACATTAGCTGGGATACATTTGAACGATTACTTGCTGATATTGGCGATCGCCGTAAAACTTTATTTCATTACATCAACTGTACTTTAGAAATTATGTCACCCCTCTCGCTCCATGAAGGTAGTAATCGGTTTATTGATGATTTAATTCGAGCATTTTCTGATGAATTAGCAATTGATTTGCGAAAGCTTGGCTCTTTGCTGATGAAGATCCCCGATCTCAAGCTAGGAGCAGAGCCAGATTCTTGTTACTACATCCAAAATGAGCCAATAATTCGTGGTAAAGAAGTAATTATCGTAGGACAAGATCCAGCACCCGACTTAGTTTTAGAAGTGGATATTACCAATCCAAGCGATCGCCGTTTACCAATTTATGCTTTGCTAGCTGTGCCTGAAGTCTGGCGCTATGATGGCTATAGTTTAGAATTTCTCGCCTTAGAAAATGGAGCATATCAGCCAGTAGAAAGAAGTTTATCTTTTCCTGATTTGCCAGCCGCGATAATTGTAGAATATGTGCAGAAGCGTCTAACTTTAGGAGAAAGTGGAACCTTAAGGGAATTTCGTAAATGGGTAAGAGAAAATGTTGTGCGGGATGAGGTGATTTAGGCGATTTCACATGAGACAAATCCCAAAAGTGTTGTCATACTTTCGGGAATAGGTATTAACTATTGGTGGGCGCTTCGCGCCTACCAATAGTTAACTGTATTGACGTTTGTGATAGGACTGCAATTGGTAAATATGATAAAACAACTGCCAAAAATATTTTTCGGTTAATCCACAGGTAGAAGCACCTCGCAACACGACATTGGAATACCAATCATTGGGAGCGAGTTCACGAGATAGCTTATTGACTACGCTATAGGTTCTGACATTGGTGTAAACAGTTTGACCAACAGTAACTGTAATCAGTTCATGCTGATAGCCACCCCTCGATACATCTTCACGCAGATCGAGATGATCGCTTAGACGCATTGGTAAGCAATATAAAACGCCTTCTACATGTGAATTCAGATCTTTCACAATATCTAAACAACCGCAATCACGATGGGGCGATCGATAATAAAAACCAAGCTTATATCCACTCAAACGCGCCACACCTACAACATAATGATGGGCTGTCTCCCCAAGCGATCGCTTCAAATCAACAGGACACATACAAGAGCCATAAGCAAAATAGTAAAACATCAGCTCGGATTGATGACCTGACTCCAGATGAGAACTTTCTGAAGTTTGTAAATGCTGTATTGAACCTGATTTGAGCGAATCTACCATATCTGTAAGCTAGGCAAAAGCTATTTAGTATTCTGGGATACCTGCAAAAAGTATAAAGCTTTGTGTATGCTCATTTAAATTAACTATTTAGATAATTCAAGCGTTAAAGGCTTTATTGCTAATTGATGTGATCAAGTATGTCGCGCCTAATTTGTGAAAACTATGCCTGAGTATACAAAAAAAGATCCAGATCTAGAATCTAACGCCCATTTAGATCCTCAAGTGGGCGATCCAGTGCCAGAAACTCAGTTATTGCCAAAGACAGGATTGCGGGAATTAGCAATAGTTTTTACCAAGCTTGGTGCGATCGCCTTCGGGGGACCAGCCGCGCATATTGCTCAGATCGAGTTAGAAATAGTGCAGCGTCGTCAATGGCTCAGCCGAGAAAAGCTATTAGATTTGTTAGGTGTTACCAACTTAATCCCAGGTCCTAATTCTACCGAATTGACAATTCATATTGGGCTGGAGCAGGCGGGATGGCGAGGCGCAATCGTGGCGGGAGTCTGTTTTATAACCCCTGCAATGCTATTAGTGTGGGGATTAGCGATCGCTTATGTGGAATACCAAACTATTCCGACCATTGGCTGGTTATTGTACGGAGTCAAGCCAGTAATTATCGCAATTATTGCTCAAGCTGTATGGAAATTAGGACGAACAGCCTTAAAAAATATCCCGACTTGGTGCGCAGGGATTTTAGTCCTAGCTCTATATTTTCTGAAAATCAATGAAATCGCGCTAATGCTCGGCGCAGGAATCACCGTTAGCCTCGTTCATAATTTAACATCCTTCCAAAAAAACAAATTCCTCTCAATCTTCTTTTTTCCTTTTTCCTTTTTCCCTTTTCCTTTAGTAGCTATAGCTACTACCGCAGCTTATCCCAAAACATGGACAGCCGTATTTCTGAGCTTTCTCAAAATTGGTTCTGTCCTCTATGGCGGTGGCTATGTACTATTAGCTTTTGTGCAACAAGAATTTGTTGATCGCACTCATTGGCTAACTTCACAGCAATTATTAGATGCTGTAGCGATCGGGCAGTTTACTCCAGGTCCTGTATTTACGACTGCAACATTTATTGGTTATCTCGTTGCTGGAAATCTGGGTGCGATCGCAGGGACGATTGGTATATTTTTACCAGCGTTTATTCTCGTTCCATTGATCAATCCATTTGTGGCAAAATTACGCAAATCCCCTTGGATAGCAGGTTTTCTTGATGGTGTAAATGCGGCTTCTATTGGGCTGATGGCGGCTGTCGCCTTGGAATTAGGGCGCGGCACTTTGATTGATTTTTGGACAATCATCGTCGCGATCGCTAGTCTCTTCATTCTACTTAAATTTCCAAAAGTTAATTCTGCTTGGTTAGTAATTGCTGGTGCTGCGATCAGCTGGCTGATTAAATTCAACCAATAAAAAGTGCTGCAAGTAAGGAAGCGCTATACTAAACACAGCAAATTACTTAAAATTTTGCGGTTGAGGTCAATTTTATGGTTCTCCAAGTCTCACCCATCAAAATCGAGCCAAACATTACTTGGGAAGCTTTACCTGCCGACTTCGTATTACCTGATGATCCTGTGGAAAATATTCAACAACCGATTTTGGCTGCTGCTCTCACCGATGCATTAGGAGCCGCAGGACTGATTCAAGCAGAAATGCTCATTGGTTCTAACTTTGGTTTAGTTGCCTCAGTAAATTCGCGAACTATTGTCAAAGCTCCTGATTGGTTTTATGTGCCTAAGGTCTATCCCATTAGTGAAGAATTTACTCGGCGTAGTTATACCCCTAATCTAGAAGGTGAGCCTGTAGCGATCGTGATGGAGTTTCTATCAGAAACAGAAGGTGGAGAGCTTTCAATCAGAGCGACTCCTCCCTATGGCAAGCTTTATTTCTACGAACAAATTCTGCAAGTACCGACATATGTTATCTACGATCCTGCTGTCCCCAGTTTAGAAGTGCGCTGCTTACGGAATAGTCGTTATATGCTTCAAGGTGCTAATGCTCAAGGACAGATATGGATTCCAGAATTAGAGATGTTTCTAGGGATTTGGTCAGGAACGAGGTTAGGGCAGTCGATGAATTGGTTGCGTTGGTATGATCGCTCTGGCAAATTGCTATTATGGAGTGCTGAAAAGGCAGAAATATTAGCAGCAAAATTACGCGAACTCGGCGTTGATCCTGATGCTTTGACTTGATTAAAAAGATAGCTCTTGAAATAGTTCTGATAAGGGAAGGCTAAAATTAGGAATAACATCTTCTCCATCAAGGTTGTCTTCTAACTGCAAAAGCTTTGATGGTTTAGGTTTATGGTAAACCAATACACATTCTTCATCGGGCAAGATTACCCATGCCAACCGAGTCCCATTCTCAAAATACTCTACGAGCTTGTTATGAATTTCCTCAAAAGTGTTATTGGGAGAAATAATCTCTACAGCTAAATCTGGAGCCCCATCAAAAAATCCTTTTGGTAGTCGCTTTAATCCTTGTAAGCGTTCTCTAGCAATAAACGCAAGATCAGGCGATCGCTTATTGCCTGTTTTCATCTTGAAAGCTGTACTAGAGTCACAGGTCACGCCGAGCTTATGATTACGCACAAAGCCTGTCAAAAAATATCCGAGAGTAAGTGCTAAATAGCCATGCTCTACACCTGAATTTGCCACAACAATTAGCTCTCCATCCACATATTCATAAAGGTTGCCATTTTCAGGTAATGACATAAACTCTTGATCTGTCAAAGCTTTAGGGTTAGCTAATTCTAGATTGGCGATCGCTTGGGTCATTAGATTTAAGTCCACAGATTAAACTAAAATGTATCATTTCAAAACTCAATAACATTCGTCTCACTTGTGCTAGTACCTGACAGATCGAGATAATTAACTTCAATCTGTTTACGAATTTCGGCTTTACGTTGCCTTGCTTCTTTTACTTTGGCTTGACATTCATACCCAAAAGCTGGATTGGCAATCACATCGATACTTTGATATTTGCTTAACCAGTCTTTCTCATGCTTTTCGCACATGATGTATTGAATTTTAGCGATCGCAGTTCTGACGACGATCTGGGGACGCAATAAGCCGATGCGTGAGTTTTCGTCAAGCCAGAGCAGATGCTGGAGTTGCTCAGCAACCTCGGTTGTTTCTGCACAGAGAATTTGTAATTGTTGCACTAAATGATCTGGGTAAGGCTCTTCCGCAGCAAGGGAAGTTTTTTTCTCTTGAATTAGATTGAGAATAATTTGCCAAAGATAACGATGATTGGATTGCGTAAATTCAATATTCTCTTCTTCCGCAATCTCTTGATATAAATAAGCACGATGTTGGGGAAAATGTAGATAAATTTGTAAAAGTTGTGTTTCGGCAATATGTAGCGAATTTGTGGTCGTGGTTAGTGACGGTGCAGGCTTATTGCTGTTCCAGCGCGTGTTGCGTAACTGACGACGCAGATCTTGCTCTAAACGCAGGGCAAGATAAGAATTACCCTGCGATAAGCGTTGTGCCGAAGTATGGATGTAATGGGTGCGAAAGAAAGAATCAACGGGCAGATTATTTAATAATTGCGCGATCGCTTGACTGCTTTTTTGGAAGCGATCAGCTTGGTTAAGGTCTTGACCTACAAGGATTTGATCGATCTGCCAATCGAGGAATAACGGTGCATTTTTAAGTAAATCGCGATATGCTACAGCACTATGTTGTTTGAGATACTCATCGGCATCTTTGCCATCGGGCATCGTCAACACCCGCAACTGTACAGTTCCATTAAATACTAATTCCTTAAAACCTGCGATCGCCTTTTCCGCCGCCGTAATCCCCGCTTTGTCAGCATCGAAGTTCAGAATTACATTTTTGGTTTCGGTATATCGCAATAGTTGCTTCATTTGGTCAGCATTAAGCGCTACACCCATCGTCGCGATCGCCTGCTCAATTCCTGCTTGATGCAAGGCGATCGCATCAAAATAGCCTTCTACCACAATTGCTTGGTCAGTCTTAGCGATCGCATCGCGAGCCTTATCCATTGCGAATAGAATTGAACCTTTGCTGAATAGTTCCGTTTCAGGAGAGTTAAGATATTTTGGCTCTTCATCTCCCAATGATCTCCCACCAAAGGCAATTACGCGACCTCTAGTATCGTGGATGGGAACCATCAGTCGATCGCGGAAGCGATCATAAAATCCATTACCTGTTTTGCGTGGAACTATCAAGCCTGCTTCTTCAACTAAACTCACAGGGATTTGCTTTTGCTGAACTAGATAGCCCATCAATGTTTCCCAACCAGCAGGCGCATAACCCAGTTGAAATTTCTGGATTGTATCTTTGCTCATTTGCCGCTTTTCGCTGAGATAGGCAAGCGCCGCTTTGCCTTGGTGGGCATAGAGGGCATGTTGATAAAAACTGGTGGTCAAAGCCATCACTTCATAAAGGCGATCGCGATGGGAGATTTGACGCTGTATTTCTTTGGCTTTTTCAGGCTCGACTGTGGCAATGGGAACGTTATATCGTTTCGCCAAATCCAAAACTACGTCAGAGAACGATCGCTTATCGATCTCCATCAAAAACTTGACAGCACCACCTGCTGCTCCACAGTTAAAGCAGTGATACATCTGCCGCGCTGGATTCACTGTCAGTGCTGTGGCGTTTGTCCCATTATGAAAAGGACAAGCGCCCCGAAAATTTGCCCCACTTTTGCGTAGTACAACGCGCTCGGAGACGATATCTACGATGTCTGCCCTTTGACTTACTTGGTCAATGGTGTCTTTGTGGATTTGGAACTGTGCAGACATGATCGCGATCGCCTATTTGTAAACCGCAGTATGCTCAATATATTTTATATCAATCACCATCAAAAAAGTAGAGCCTACTTAAAAAGCACAGATTGAGATCCCCGACTTTTTTTGTGAATTTGATAAGTTGCCTTTGCTTGCCTAGAAAAAGTCGGGGATCTGTGCATTTACAGGTTGCTTTTGTTGACCTACTTGCGATCTCAAAAGTATTACTCAGCATTTCTGAATACAATATCAAAATCATGGTTTTTGATATTCAACGCGAGGAAATTTTACAATGGATAAATTAACTCTCTATCGCCAACATATTCAATCTATCTTAACTTATCACTGCCAACTCGATCCTGTTGGCGAAGCGATGGAAACCTATACTGTATTCGATACAACTGGCGATCACTATCAAGTAGTTAGTGTGGGTTGGGAAGATGGCTTTCGGATGTATGGCTGTTTAATCCATGTGGATATTAAAGATGGAAAGATTTGGATTCAGTATGATGGAACGGAGTATTCTGTTGCCAATGAATTAATTGATCTAGGTGTACCTAAGCAAGATATTGTCTTGGCTTATCATGCGCCCTATACCAGACAGTATACAGAGTTTGCTGTGAGCTAGAGTTACCTAAAAGCTTCACGACATTTGATATCCAAGTGTAAATAGAATAATTCTTTCTAATTCTGCGATCGCCTCTATGTCTAGCTGTCCTATTCTTTTAATCAAGCGAGTTTTATCAAGTACTCGGAGTTGATGACAAAGTGCAACTGAGTCTTGATTTAGTCCGCCTTGACTGCTAGAAATCAGTAAACAGCTTGGTAAAGCCGCACGACGCAAATTAGTTGTGAGGGGAATTGTGATAATCGTGCTGGTGAATTTAGAGATGGTGTTTTCTTGAAAGATGATAATCGGACGAGTTCCAGCTTGTTCTGAGCCTTTGGTGGGGTCGAGATTGCCTAACCATATTTCACCACGTTCCACTTTCATTTTTGTCCTCACTATTCAAGAGTTCGGTATATTCAGAAATTCCTGCTTCGGCTAGTTCTCGATCTTCTTGAGCAAATTCTTGGTAGAGGTCAGCAAATTGACTAATATCAGTTTTTTGGCGCGTAAATTTAGTCTGAAATTTGATAAATGCAATAAAATCTGCAATTTGTTTTAGTTGTTCATCATTAAAGTAGTCTAACTCTTGTTTGAGAGATTCTTTAGTTATTGTTGTCATCGATTATTCTCCTTTGATTTTGAGTAGCAGAAAATTATCTAGTTTTATGAGTTCTTATTTTGAGTGATTATATGTTTAAAAATTTTATCGCAGATATATTTGAGAGATTCAGTCAAAGCCCACTTACATTCAGGATTTTGCATAAATTTGATTGCATCATCACAGAATGTTCCTTTAGACTTGATTGTTCCAGATCCCTCACTTTTTGTCTTTGATCTGTTGATTGCCGCAAAAACAGTTTTCCCTTCTGGTATAGCTTTCAATAGACTATCGAGATATTTTCCAATAGGAGTATCAAGTTTTGCATAGTCTTCATAATTGATATGCTCAATATTACCTTCGTTCTCTTTGAACTCTTCAGCGACTACTTGCCGAAGTATTTCAACAGGCATAAGATTTTCAATTTCTTTTACTTCTAGAAGATGAAATCTATTGCCTAGCATATCGGTATAAACTTGTTTACGATCACCTTTTGTAGCTACATCACCATCAGCGATAAGAAAAGCATGGGCGCAAACATAGCTAGCTTTAATCTCTTCTATTTCTTTTTCATCTGGATCGAAACTCCAATGGGTTAAATTTGCGCCTTGATATTCTACAAAAGAGTAATGATAGTCTTCTTTGAGTGTGCTTAATTCTAGATATCTTTTTTTAAGACTTTTTTTGATATCTGAATTATCTTCTACTATTCTATTAATGTCTTCTTTTAACTCATCAATATATTTTTTCATGTAAGCTTTGAGATACAGACGATCTGTTTTACCTTCAACCCAAATTGTTGCATTGGTAATAAAGACTGATGAGTTTCTTACTCCTAAGTCAAGTAGTATTCGTCTATCGCGTGGTGAGGATGGACGAATATGAAACTGTGGTTGAGTATCTTCATGTTTAGAGAAATGGAAGACTGAGATATTGGCAAAGTCAATTGTCATATCTAAAAAATGATTAGAATGTGAAGTGATGAAATATTGATGCTGATCATATTCTGATAGCACTTCTAAGAATGCTCTCTGCAATGATGGATGCATAAACATATCAGGCTCTTCTATAAAGAAAAGACACCTTTCTTTTTCTGTAAAAATATTAAAAGTACAGATAATTAGATTTTGCAAGCCATCACCTAATTCATAAATAGGATATTGAGGCTCATTACCAATTTTGATGTGAACTACTTTTGGACTTTTCTCCTTTGGTATTAATGTAACTGATTTACTCTCAAAAAAACTAACTGACAAAAAATTTTCAAATTCTTTAACTAGTTGTCTCTCTTCTGGTTCACCAAGTAGTTTTTCTTTAAGGCTTTGATATAACTCAAGCCCTGTAAATATTTGCATCTTTTCAGTGAGTGAATCACTATTTTTAAAATAGTCCCATTTTGTTCTATCACTATAGAAGTTTTTATGTTGATCATCAACATCTAGAGGACGCATTCCTCTGAGTACAGGAATATAGTAGCGTTTCTCATCACCTAATTTTGTATCAACATTAAGTGCATCAAATTCAAGCTTGTACTTTTCACCAATATTACAAATTGCATAGGTGTATACTTCAAATTGTTTATGTGTAGTTTTGTCAATATTAATAAGTGTTTGCAAAATATCTTCAGCAACTTTATATATTGGATTCTTAGTGTCAATAAAGTTGGGATCTTGATCTTGTAATTTATTCTCTATATGTTTAATAGAAATGCTTCCTACTTCCGTTAATGGTCGGGGTGTATTAGTAAAAGCAAATTGAAATTCTGGATTGATTCTCATTAAAAAATCATAATAACTTTGTGCATTGTAGTGATTCGTTTTGTACCTAAAATTATTTAGAGAAAATAAAGAACGAAGTAATCTACTCTTTCCACAATTATTTGAACCTATGAAAATATTTACTGGAGATAATGTTGCTAGTGGTTTAGATTCATTAACGACATAATTTGAGAATGGTGATTCTGAAGGAAAAAGTATTTCGGTATATCTAATCTTCTCTTCCATGATTTTCTGTCAAAATATAAATTTATATCATTTTCTCGATATATTAGAAGTCGAAATAAAGAACATTATTAATTTTCTAGCATAGTTAGTAGCCACATCTAGACAGAAAACCCTGTTCGATGTGCTGTAAAGCAACTTCATCGGATACTTCAATAGTAACCTGCATCGATTTTGAAAGTTAACTGTAACTTGAAAAGTTTATACGACCTAATTTTACCTTGAAAAAATGCGATCGCTGTTGAGATTTTCTCAGCTTTCAGGAAAGCACTAACACAGGCAAAGCAGGCTTGAATATCTGCAATTGTAATATCAGGATAATTGCGAAGAACTTCATCGATACTCCAACCCTGAGCAAAAAGATCGATAATAAACTCAACAGCAAGGCGAGTACCCTTGATAACTGGTTTGCCAACTAACACTTCGGGGTTAAATGTGATTCTATCTTGCCAATCCATAGGAGTATCTAAAATATATCGTTGTTCTTATTTTACATCTTACAGCCCTTTCTTAACTTGCATAAGAAAAGGCTTCTACATTTTAGAACAACCGTGAAGTTAGTAGTAAAAGAGATAAACCTAGCAGAACTAGAATTGAACTGCCGATATTATTCCAGAATTGGTGATAGCTGGTGAGAGAAGCGCGTTGCTTGGGGCGATCCTCCATGATTGGTTGCAACGTCGACAGATCGATAATTGGGAACTTACCACGCCGAAACCAGCCTGTCGCAATTACCGAGCGATCGCAAAGCATTTCTAGATTTTTGATGGTATTAGAAGGATCGATAATCCATTGACGGAAATTGGGAATGTAGTTAATAAACGCTAAACCGCCTTGATCCTCTAGACGCATCGAATAGCCAATATAAAACTCATCAGTACCATAGCCGAGCAACTCGCCTGGGATTTGCACTGGAAGCCCTTGGACATAGCTGGCATAGGGATCGATGAGTAAGCTCACCAGATCGGTGTCGGCAACTTTGCGAAAGTCGGGATAGCGCAAACTGCCTTGTAGCATAAATCCTAAGCCTAAGCCAATCATGCATAAGCTTAGCAATAACCATCGGTTATACAGTTGCGATAAAAGCATCGCTGTAATTACCGCGATCGCAACACCAACAACAGGAGAGACTTGAATTAATAAATCGCGCCAAAAATTTTGATATAAAAGCTTTTTATTAAGTTTCTTCTCTTCTTTTAATAGTTCCGCAAAGTCATATTCTGTAGATAGCCCCAATTGTTTGGAATAGCCCGCTAAAAATCTCATCCTTTTACCAACTAAGGGATGCGTAGAATGAATCTCTAGCCAACGCCGCCAAGGATTAAATAGTTCCCATAGAAATACTCGATAGGGATCTTGATCGGTTTGTCCTGAATGGGCAATTTCCATTGCTAGCCCGATCGCAGTCATCGTTTGGCGATCGCAGATGCCAATTGCCCTTGTAGATTCTAAAAGTCGATTGGTGGGCATAGCTGGCTGATTGTAAGGCAACATTTGCCGCGCCATTTTTGGGAGCGCCCTCGCCAGTGCATTGGGGTTTCCCGTTACTTCCGAGGCAAAGCGATCGCTGACAATCGTACTCGCGTGTGAGAGCCAAACCAATAAATAATTACTCAGGGAGTAGAGAACATTGGCAAAGGTAGCCAAGACTTGCCAGAGTTGCTTAGCACTTTTAGCACGATAACTTTGGCGGCTCAATAGAACATAGATGTAATAGAGGATTTGAACAGGAGCAGAAACAAAGGTTAAAACAGCAAAGCTCCTGTTCCGAATTCGTCCTAGCTGATAAGCATAAACCGCTGCAATTTCGTCATCATCTAGACAGTCAAATAACCCACGACTGACCACAATTCTTGCTGAGTTGGAGATTACCCCATAGGTAAAGGCAACGGGAGCATCATCTTCAATCCATCCCAATCGAGGCACAAAAATATTGTACTTTTCACAGAAATTCTCAATGATCTCCACAGATTCAGGACTTCTTTCATCTAAATCGGCAAGCGTAATCCATTGAATGCGGTGATATTGCTTTTGGGTAATGTCGATAATCCAAGGCGACATAAAAAACAGCAAGATGCTGAATATCGCCGTAACGATCGCCGTTGTCTTTAACCATGCTTCAGAAAAGAAATCTGTGAAAATTCGCGAAATTACATAGCCGATTAAAAATTGCAAACCAATGATTGCGAGGATAGTCAATACTATCGCCGCAATGAGGAAATAATTGTATCTAGAGGGGAGCGATAAGGTAACGTCTTTTTTGCGATAGCGGCGAGGAGCGGATTTGATGACCGAAGCGACATCTTCGTTTCGCTTAATCCGATCATCAGTTGGCGCATCAAGCACCTGTTGAAGTGTGATTAATGATTTTTGAGCCCATTTTTGCAACTGTGGGTCAGATGTTTTGGCTAATTGTTCACAAATAGCGATCGCTTTATCAGCACGCCCAGTTTTTTTGTATGCCGAAACTAGCCATATTTGGGCTTGTATATAGTCTTTAGAGGTTGGATCGTTACTCTCTTGGCTATATTCAGTCAAGATAGCGATCGCTTCGGTGTAATGCTTTCGCAGCAAGGCTGCTTTGCCAGCTTTTAGTGACATCGTTTCGCCTCAATCTCGCAACATTAAAACTTATTTTGACACTTACCGCACTGATTAAGTAGCTAGGCTCAATTAAATATAAAACTCCAAAATCTGTACCTCCCGCTAAGCGGGAGGTACAGATTTTGGCGCTGGCTAATTGATTATTTTAAGGTGCTTAGGAATGAAGATTAAATAACATGTGCAAATAAAACCCAAAATTGTGTCGGCGGGCGGAGCCCGCCGACACAATTTTGGGTTTTATTTTAAAAAACTTTACTTTGCAAAGCTTTTTATTTCTTGTAGAGTTTTTACGAGCACCGTTCTATACTCAAATAGAAACGTATATCGAAGTTTATGCCAGCATCATTGCGAAATCGCCAACATGCTTTAATTTGCCAGCTAGCTGACTGCATAGAAAAAGTATGGCAGACCAACCTAGATTTATCTCCCTATAGAGTTCCAGAGGGACTTGGCTATATTGAGGGGCATCTAGAAGGCGAAAAGCTAGTGATCGAAAATCTTTGCTATCAAGCGCCCCAATTCCGTAAGCTGCATCTCGAACTAGCTCAAGTTGGTAGCGGGCTGGATATCTTGCACTGTGTAATGTTTCCGAATCCCGAATATGCTTTGCCTATATTTGGCGCTGATATTGTTGGTGGACGTGGTGGTGCGATTAGTGCCGCGATCGCAGATCTTTCGCCTGTAAATGCTGGGCGATCGCTACCTGTTCGATACAATCAAGCCCTGTCGGCACTGCCTGATCTCAATTTCTCTCAGCCCCGTGCTTTACCAGAATGGGCAGATATTTTCTCAGAATTTTGTTTGTTTGTGCGTCCAATGGGTGAATTAGAGGAGCAGGCATTTTTGCAACGAGTGGGCGACTTTTTGACTCTCCATTGCCAAATAGCTAGCGAGACTAAGCCTCTAATCTCTGAGATTGACGTGGCAAGCTCGATCGCAGGTCAGCAATATTATTGCGAAAAGCAACAACAAAACGACAAAACTCGTCGGGTGCTAGAAAAATCCTTTGGTACAGAATGGGCTGATCGCTATATGACCACAATGTTATTTGATTCTGTTGCATAAGATTGCAACCTCTAAAAAAAGTTAAGGTGAAGCGAAGCGATACCTTTATGTAAATAGCCGCTATAGTTTAATGCACAAAGCAATTGATATAGGATTCTTACGTATGAAATTTGCTGGAACTTGGCATATCAAAAAGATGGAACTCTGGGACGAGGACTTTTGCAATATGGAAGTGCAAGCTTATGTCACAGTAGACAAAAGTGGTAATGGTGATTTTCAGTTTGGTTTGGTTTCAGGACAAATCGATGGGGAAGTCGTCGAAAATAGATCTGGGGAAAGGTTTGAATTTACTTGGGATGGCAACGATGAATGCGATGAGGCTGCTGGTAGCGGTTGGTTACAGTTGCAGGATGACAATTCTTTAGAAGGAAATATAAAATTTCATGGCGGAGATAAGTCACTCTTCTGGGCGACAAGAATCTGAAATATTTATTAAAACCAAATAAAGAATGCATTCTTTATTTGGTTTTATAATTCAAAGCACTATAATTTCGTTCTAAATAGTTTTAGCTGCTCTATCAAGCAATCAAAATATGGAGCCAATTCAGATTTCTGCTTTGAATCCAAACGTTTTAAACTTGCAGTCTTAATCCCCTCTAAACCAACAACCATCGCATCTAGCGGTACTTGCAACTCCTGATACAGCAAGTTCATATATTGCAATCCCTCTGTACTTAGATAGTCAGTACTCTGTTCTGTGATGCCATAAGTAATACAACGTAAAAAATGCCAGAAATCTCGCCAGCAAGCATTGGCTCTCTCAGCAGGATATAAACTGCCGCCTTCTTGGGTGATTTTGGGAAATGCTTGTAAAACCTCGGCTCTGGCTTCATCAACGATGTCATTAACGCGATCGCGTAGAAGCTGCACAATAGGAACAAACTTAGAAATCTCTGGAACAAGCTCTTGTATCTGTTGCAAATCTGCATCCGTGAGATAGCGACTTTGATCATCGGCAGCCTGTAAGCAGTGCATTACTTCAATAGGGTAGACATCTTGTAAATTAATAAAACTTACGATTCGTGATTTTTTAATTAGTTCGCGAACTTTATCACTCAGTTGAAATTGAGACATGGTTAAAAGGTTTAATTAAAGTATTGTTATCTTATCGAAGTCTCACCCTATGGATCTCACTCAAATCGAAACCGAACTCCAAAATCCTGATTTTCAATATCGGATAAAAGCGATCGCATCTCTTAAAGATTATTCAGCAGATATTGCTGTTCCTCTCTTAATGAAACAGATAAAAGATCCAGAATTTTTAGTGCGTACCTTTGTTGCTCGTGAACTGGGGAGACAGAAAACATCAGAATCATTTGCCGCACTGCTTCAAATCATGCGCTTTGACAATACTCCCAATGTCAGAGCAGAAGCAGCTAACTCCCTATCTCTATTTGATCGAATTTCTGCTTCTCATCTAGTTCAAGCTTTTGTCAAAGATGATCACTGGCTAGTGCGTCGCAGTATCTTAGCGGCTCTAGTAGAAATGGAATGTTATGAAGAAGTTTTGGAAATTTGTAATCTCGGTCTGGCAGGGGAGGATGCAGGTGTAAAAGAAGCTTGTATCGATGGCTTAGGATCTCTATCTAAATCACGTCAGTCTGATGTAGCCCTTGCAAAACTTTTAAGTTTCAAAGATTCGGAATTGGAATATATCCGAGTCAGACTTGCTTATGCCTTAATGCAATTTGATACTGTGGAAGCTAAGGAAGCCATGTCTACGCTCAGGCAAGATAGCGACTATCGAGTAGTTGGCGCTGCCATGGAAAATTTGCTTCCTTAACAATAAACAAAATAGAGTGGCGGTGCTTCGCGCCGCCACTCTATTTTGTTAAGGAAGTTTATCAGCTGATGCTTTTTCATTACTTTAGGTATAGATAAGTATGAAACGTTTGTACATACACTAATGTGGAGCAAAACGCTATACTAAAAGTAGCAATGTTTACAGAATTTAATATTGGGATCGCCAAAATTGTGAATAACAACTGGTAGCTCATGCCAATGTTGAGTGTTCTGGTTAATATAACAGGAGGAGACTATGTCTAATATCCCAACTGGCGGTCAAATGCTTTGGAAGCTTGAAGACGGCGAACGTGTCTTACATTTACGTCATAATGCAGCGGAACAATGGCGACACTACGAAGATTTCCCTGAATATGCGATGCAAGACCCCGTAGGATTTTCCAAAGGTATTGCTACTTTTGTCACATTACTAAAAAAAGATTGGATTGCCATTAAGTCCTAATAAAAGAGAGGCTCATCTGGGTAAATAGGTGAAATGGCAAAATAGGAGTAAGTCGTTTTGAATTTTCAGAGATTAAGATGATCAAATTTCCCCTAACCCAATTGCTAGATGAGCAAGCGTGCTATGAATGGCT
>JBIKYZ010000237.1:0-7588 GCA_044354985.1 Pseudanabaena sp.
AAAACACAACGTCCTTGGGCACAATTTGATCGGCACGATAAGCGATCGCAGGAATCAGATAAGTTGCAAAGTGTGAGCCTTGGTCGGTTGTGGTTGTGAGGATCGTGGGCTGAGTGCGATCGCTACTGATTTTGTAACGCACAATCAAGTCTTTGTTAGGAATGTTGTCGCCAGCCGCTAATTTTAGTTGCATGGTTTCGCCATTATTCTGGACATCAATGCGATGGGAAGTGGAGTAAAGATTGCGAATGGGAACACCTGCATCAATTTGCAAGCTAACTGTAATATCATTGCCAGATCGCGTTTCAGGTTTGAGTACGGGCGGATTAATTCGCGAGGCATCAGGGACTTGATTAGTATTTCCCTTGGGATCGATCGCTGTTCCTGGAATATAGCGAGGTCCTACAACCATGGGGAATACAAATTCATAATCGCCTTGCTCAAATTTCAAGCTTTCGGTGTAGCGAATCGTCACTTTGATTTGTTCACCTGGTTTGATATTGGCAAGAGACTGCGTGAAGATATTATCCCGTTCTTGCTCTAGTAGCCCCGCAGTGCGTCCCTCTTTGCGGGCGCGGTCATAAATTTCCTTGGCTTCTTCACGTTTTTTGATATCCCCTTTAATCACGCGATCGCCGATCTTAATTTCCATGTCATCGACAGCCGCTTGGTCTGGCAATGGGAATACATATATGGCTTCTAATGGTTTGTCATAGGGATTCTGAAAAGTTTGGGTGACTTCTACCCTTGAAATGTTGCCAGATATTTTTCCTTTTACGTCAGTATTGGTTAGGGTAAATTCTTGTTGCTTGCGATCAGTTGTTTGGACATATAACCCACCAACGGGACGATCTTTATTTGTTTCGGCGCGAGGAGTGCGATCGCTAACTGGTTCGAGAATTCCTGTTCTAAGCATCGTGCTAGGGTTTTGTGGAGTTTTAGCGATCGGGCTAGACTGGGCTAAGGTGCGATGAGCGATCGCACCTGCAAGGATGATCGCAACAGGTAATGCGATATAGATAGGCTTAATTGATTTCATAGTAATTTCGCTCCTCAGCGCATGCATCCTTGTGTTAGGCAGTTTTGCAAGCTGTTAGTGTTTCTTGATCTTGAGTTTCTCACTCTTAGTAAGGATTAGTTTCTCAGTTGCAGTTTTTGTAACAAGAAAATTTTTTGTTTAAATAACCACATATTTTTTTCGTGTAAGCTAAACTGTTATTATCGTTTTTATTCAACAGTAATATGCTACATATTCAGAGTTTATCGGAAAATCTGAACAATAGAGAAGTTCTAATTCTTTATGAATTGCAACAGTATCCAATACGAATTAATAACGGAATATGGATATTGTCTGACAATCCTAAAAATTTAGTTGAAAATGTCACTAATAACATTAAGACGAGAATTTTCACAGCTATCAGTACTCTTGAAGAAAAAGGTTTAATAGAGACAAAAGATAATGAAATACATATCAGTCAACTAGGAAGAGAAGTAACTGAATATCTACAAGAGGAACAGTCAGTACAAGTCAATACATCAAATTCAAAGCGTCAAGCTAATCTCCAAGCAAAGCTAGATAAAAGCAATGAAATGCTTGACTTATATAGGAAAGGCTTGTCCTATCAAGATATTGGTGATTTGTATAACTTGACTAGAGAAAGAGTGCGTCAACTTCTAGATTTTAATCCTGCTTTTCACGAGTATTTAATCGAGAAAGAAAATGCAGAAATTCTAAAAAGGCAAAAAGATGAAGAAGAAAAGGAAATACAAGAAGAGATCAAGCGACAAGAACAACGTGCTAGAAGTATAATCGCAATGTTTCCAGAGCGTGTTGCAGAACTATGGGATTACGAAAAAAATGGGGAGCTTAAGCCTGAAGATGTTCATGCGGGAAGTACAAATCAAGAAATTTGGCTTAAATGTCCTATTGATGGTTTCTCTTGGAAAAAACAAGTTCGTAGCATTGCTTTCTACAGTTGGGAACGAAGCGGAACAAGTGGATGTCCCAAGTGCGCGGGAAAAAGCAAAAAAGCTGAAAAACAGCCTCCCGTAATTGAAGTATATCCTGAATTTATTTCCCAGTATTGGGACTATAAAAAAAACAATGATTTAGGAATTAATCCGTCTGAAGTAACTCTTAGCAGCAACAAGAAGGCATGGTTTAAATGCCCTATTGATGAAAATATATGGCAGTCTAGCATTGCCACAACAATAAATCAGCAGTGGTCAAAGGGAAACGCTGGTTGCAGAGTTTGTAATGGTACTTCTCATCGCAAAATTGGAGAATGGCAGCGTAAAGAG
Organism: Pseudanabaena sp.; assembly: GCA_044354985.1. Taxonomy (GTDB): domain Bacteria; phylum Cyanobacteriota; class Cyanobacteriia; order Pseudanabaenales; family Pseudanabaenaceae; genus Pseudanabaena. Next base: position 2,302 of record JBIKYZ010000237.1, read on the forward strand.
CCAATAGCAATCGAATTTCCTGATGAAATTGCTAAATATTGGTTTTACAAAGCAAATGAAGAGCTAAAACTCGATCCTATGAAACTGACAAGTGGATCGGGGAAAGAAGCATTTTTTAAATGCCCTATTGATGGTCATGAGTGGGTAGCTCCTTTATCTCAAATTATAACTTCTTGGAAAAGAGGAAATAGCGGTTGCCCAGCTTGTAGAGGGTTCGTTTCAACTGAAGGTAACTCATTAATTTCTCTATATCCAGATTATGTTAAACAGTATTGGGACTATCCAAAGAATAATACTTCAGGCATATATCCTGACAAAGTAACAAAAGGTTCCAACAAAAAAGCTTGGTTTAAATGTCCTATAGATGGATATGAATGGGAAACAAGTATAAACAGTATTACTAATAGTGCATGGATTCGAGGTAATAGTGGATGCGCTCGTTGCTTTGGTTGGAGTCTAGAAGCTATTCGTCAATTTGTTGCTAGTTTAGAAGGTTACATCCCCAACTTAACTCAAGCAGAATTGTATAAAATCTTTGAACAGTCAGGCGCTTTAGGGACACAGAATGTTGAAGGTTTAAAAATTGTTAAAGATATTATCAGGGGCAAACTTTCAGGGCAAAAACTTCGAGATTTAATTCAGGGTAGAGAAGTCAAAACATCTAATGCTGACAGTAACTCAGATGATAATCTCAAAGCTGATGATGAACTGCAAATAGTCGATGCTGCGAATATATCTCAAACAGACAATAATTTTGAAACTAACAGTGACTCTTCAAAACAAAACGAAGAATCTGGTGAATTACCAAGAATCAAAGTCCAGAAAAGTCTAGAGTTTTTGAACAGTCAAATCGTTGCATCAGCCGATCAGGAAGCTATTGATTTCTTTATTGCTTCTCGGCGTAATCGGATTTGGGCAGAAGTCTTTGAAGATGAATCTGCCGTTGAAAGCGTAGAAGCTTTTACTGAAGAAGGTTATGGTCGTCAAGTGCGAGATCAATTTCTTGATGAATATACACAGGCTCAAAATATGCAGATTCCCACAGGCTGGGCATTTCGCATCAATGGCAAAATTACACCACCAAACTTAATGCAAAAGTTAGCGGCAGTCAGGCTTCGCAATCAACAGCGAATGTTAAACCTATCGCTAACTGGAACAGGTAAAACCATCGGTGGAATTCTTAGCAGTCGCATTATTGACGCTCATCTTACGGTGATTATTTGCCCACTAGATACAATTGACAACTGGCACAAGGAAATCAAAGAAGTATTTCCAGATAGTCGCGTGACAACCAAAAACTTTAACCCGCATTGGATTGATATTGAAAGCGGACATCACTACATTATTCTCAATCATGAAATGTTTCAGCAGCCATCGACCCCTGCTCACATTCGGCAACTGCTAGATCGCTATCAAATCGACTTGATCATTGTTGATGAGATTCATCGCTGCAAACATCGTAATGAAGATCCATCTAAACGTCGGCAGATGGTTCTCGCACTAATCACCAATGCTACCGAGAGAAATCCTAAACTTCATGTACTTGGTATGAGTGCAACACCTGTAATCAACAATCTCAGAGAAGGTAAAAGCTTAGTTGAATTAGTTACAGGTGTAGAACGTAAAGATCTTGGCGAAAAAGCAACACTCAACAACTGTATGCGTTTGCATCAAGCATTTGCGACTGTGGGCATCCGTTCTAAAGTCAAACCCAAAATCACAATTAACAAAATTAAAATTCTCGTTGATTGTACTCACCTAGTTGACAAGATTCGTGAAGAAGGGACTTCTGTTCTAAAAATGGAACAGATCCTAACCAGTGCAAGGATTCCAGCTATTCTTAACGAAATTCGTCCTAAAACTATCGTTTATACCCATTACGTTGAAGGCGTAGTCGATCAGCTAAAAGCTGCTATTGAAGGTGCAGGCTGGACAGTTGGTTTTCACATGGGCGGTGATAAAAGTGGGAAAAATAATTTTATTGATGGATCTATTGATGTGTTGATTGCCAGTAGCGCTATGGCAACAGGTGTTGATGGATTTCAAAAAGTTTGCGATCGCTTGATTCTCAATATTCCACCTTGGACAAGTGCTGAACTTGAACAGCTAGAAGGACGCTTGAACCGTCAAGGTCAAATTCACGATACGCTCTCAATTCTTATGCCTGTTACCTATGGCTTAGATGACGGTGAACATTGGAGTTGGGATGAAGGTCGATTGGCAAGATTGCAAAATAAGCAAACAGTAGCCGATGCTGCCGTTGATGGTGTCATGCCTGATGGACAACTGCGAACAGAATCTCAAGCATTCCGCGATCTACGCAAATGGCTAGAGCGATTAAAAACTGGTGAGCAAAAACCAATCGTTCGCCCCAGAATCTTTGTCCCACTTCCAGACACAGATCCCGCCGATGTTCAGCGCCGCAATGTTAACTATGGAGACTTTAGCCGCATGAATGCACGTTGGAATACTAGCTATAGTCAAACCAACTATGAGCGCTTACAGAATAATCCTGAAGAGTGGATGCAGTATCACACTCTTTATCAAGAAGCTAGAAAAACTTGGTCTGTTCTTCCCTATCAAGAATCTATTAAATGGCTACAAAAGCGATCCGATCTGGTTGTAGGTGATTTTGGTTGTGGTGAAGCCCTAATTTCTAAAGCATTAGCCGATAAACATACATTTTACAATTTTGATTTCATCGCGATCAATGATTCCGTCATCGAATGTGATGTGTCTCAAGTTCCCCTAGAAGATGGCTGTTTAGACGTTGCCATATTTAATTTATCGCTCATGGGTTTAAACAGCGATGATTACATCCGAGAAGCAGCTCGTACACTCAAACTCGATGGACAACTTTGGATTTACGAAGTAACTTCACATTTCAAAAGTCTAAAAGAATTTGGTGCGTTGCTTGAAAGACTAGGTTTTAGAATCATTGATTCTAACGAAAATTGGAAATTCTGGCATATTAGAGCAATCAAATCCGAGGAAATGAGCCTAAAGCAATCATCATAATTCACATGATGATTGCTTTAAAACACACTAAAAAGCTCTTGAGGCATAGACTCAAGAGCTTTTTAGCTTTTACGGAGAGGGGGAGATTCGAACTCCCGTTAGGTGTGACCCCAAATCTGATTTCGAGTCAGACGCATTCAACCACTCTGCCACCTCTCCAAATATCTTTTGCAGTGTCTTTTGGTAAGCAAAGCGAATGTAATAATATCACAGTAAATATGCTTTTAAGTAGCTAGGCATAAGAAAATTTAAAAAGCGCAGGCTAAGATCCCCGACTTTTTTATAAATTTGCAAATTACCTTTGTTTGCTTAGAAAAAGTCGGGGATCTGGGCATTGAAAGGTTTCTTAATGAGATCACCTACTTTTAATGGAGAATTCCTTAAAAGCTCAGTATAATATTCTCATTCTTCACATTCCAGCAGATTTTTCGACCACTATAGGGAAAGAATATCCATGCGAAATGTTACTCTCCATGCCTTTAATTGGCGATACACAGAAATTATTGACAACCTTGATTCTATAAGGGATGCGGGGTATGGAGCGGTGCTAATCCCCCCTCCGCTTTACTCAGATCCTAATGGCGATCAGTGGTGGCAAAGGTATCAACCCAAGGATTATCGAGTATTGCTGTCCCACTTAGGAGGCAAGAAGGATCTGGAAAAGTTGATTAAGGCTTGCCATGAAAGCACTCCCAAAATACAGGTTTATGCAGATCTTGTGGTTAACCACATGGCAAACGAAGCTCGTAAAGATCATTTCGATTTTCCAGGTGCAGCCGAGCTTGAGCGTTACCAAAAACAGCCAGCCTTGTTTGAGGAGAACCGACTATATGGAGACCTCAGTAAGGGATTATTTTCTGTTTTCGACTTTAACAATGCTGGTGAGATTGATAGCGATGAGTGGTCAAATCGGGATGCCGTAATCTATCAAAATTTATCAGGGTTGCCTGATCTCAAAAATTCTGACTGGGTGTTGCAGCAGCAGACCGCTATGGTAGAAGCAATGATAGAGATGGGTTTCGATGGATTTCGGATTGATGCCATTAAACATATCACCGAGCGAATGATTGATAACTTCGCTGATAATCCTAAATTTCGAGATCGATTTTGGTTTGGTGAAGTGTTAACAGGTAGCGATCGCGATGAGCGGATATTCCTTGATCCATTTCTAAGGGAAACTTGGATTTCAGGCTATGATTTTCCTCTATTCCAAACTATGCGCGAAGCTTTTGGATTTGGTGGCTCTTTGCGGTCATTAGCTCGTCCTGAAAGACAAAATAATGCTCTGCCATGGAATCGATCAGTGACTTTTGTAATCAACCACGATATTCCTCACAATGATGGATTTCGCTTTTGGTTATTTGATCCACAAGATGAACATTTGGCTCATGCTTACATCTTGGGACGCGATGGAGGAGTTCCTCTCATTTATTCTGACCATAATGAATCTCACCGTTCGCAAGACCGCGATCGCTGGTTAGATATATACAAGCGAGCCGATATGGTGGCGATGATCCATTTTCATAATGCTGTTCATGGTCAGCCGATGGTTATTCTTTATGAAAGTGACTTACTGCTAGTATTCCGCCGAGGCGCAAATGGAATTGTGGCTATAAACAAAAGTGGATCGAACCAATGGGCAAATTTCAGCACTTGGGGACTGAAAAACCCTGCTAGATATCGAGATCTCATCCATCACTATGAGATGAACCTGTCTGGAAATACATTGTCCCTATTTGTCCCACCCCGAACAGCCCAAATGTGGTTAGCCGAATAGCTGTCACCAAACATGGCAGAACATAGAGCGCTATGTGCTCAAGCCCAAAGCAATAAATATTTATTGCTATAAAACCCAAAAAATTGAGTGGCGGGGCTTCGCGCCGCCACTCAATTTTTTAGCGAAAACCTTTGCCCTGTGAAGATTCTGTCCATAACATTAGCTCTCCGTCGGCATTTGCCGCCGCTAATTTTTTGCCATGTGGTTGCCATTGCATCGCTGTAATCTCGCCCATTGGCGTTTCTAATGCTTGTACCCAATCCTTAGCATCTTTCCAAATCGCGATTCTGCCATTCTCATCAGCGGAGGCAAGTACTTCAGATTTAGGTTTGAAAGCAACAAAGCCGACGATACTGTTATGACCTTTAATCACTTCGCCTTCCCAACCGACATTCAGATCAGCATGTTTTTCCCATACAACCACATCGGAACCACTAGAGGAAGCCAATAGCGGCGAAGTTTTGCTCGATGACCAATCAAAGCTACGAATCT
>JBIKYZ010000238.1:0-7581 GCA_044354985.1 Pseudanabaena sp.
ATGTGCTACTCTTGGTTTAGTTTCGATGAAGCAATTACGTTCAAACTTTGTTTCAGTATACATTCTCAGACTCTTTTATCTAAATCAAATCTCTGGATTTTCTATCTGCGTAAGGTGAGTTATATAATCTATTTATCCAATAATCAAAGGTTGGTGCGAAGCACCAACCTTTGATTAATTACCGTATCTAGACCTTGAGCCAAACCTTTCCCAAATCACTATATATACATATTCCCTTTTGCAAGCGGCGCTGTTTTTATTGTGACTTCGCAATTACTACTGGCGGCGAGAATCTGAAGCAGCAATATGTGGATGTGCTATGTCAAGAGATTGCGCTCACTGTCGCGGAGATTCCACCCATAGCAGCATTGCAAACGATTTTTTTTGGTGGTGGTACGCCATCTTTGCTGTCAGTAAAACAGCTTGAGCAAATCCTAGAAACGATCTCAAAATATTTTGCGATCGCTCCTAATGTTGATATCTCTCTCGAAGCGAATGCGGGAACAGTGAGTCTAGAGAGTTTGCAAGGTTATCGCAGCTTGGGCGTAAATCGAATCAGTTTGGGCGCACAGGCTTTTCAGCAAGAGTTATTAGATGTCTGTGGGCGCGGTCATAGCGTTGCGGATATCTATGAAGCGGTGGATGCAATTAAGAATGCTGGCTTTGAGAACTTCAGTTTAGATCTAATTTCAGGGCTACCCCATCAATCGATGGCAGATTGGCAAGATTCGCTTCAGAAGGCGATCTCATTGGAGCCAAAACACCTATCCATTTATGACCTCACTATCGAAGAGGGAACTGCTTTTGGTAAGCGCTATCAATCTGGTGACAATCCATTGCCAACGGAATCCCGTACAGTTGAGATGTATATATTTGCCCATGATTTACTTTCATCTGCGGGTTATGAACATTATGAAATCTCGAATTATGCTCAATCTGGTTATCAATCGAAACATAATTTGAACTATTGGCACAATCAGCCTTTTTATGGCATGGGCATGGGTGCAACTAGTTACATCGATCGCCAAAGAATCGATCGCCCTCAGAAAATGCGCCAATATCTCGATGCGATTGCGCTCTGGCAAAATACAGGAGTTGGCTTTACAGCTCCGATTATCGAGCCTGCGGAGGAGTTAATGGATTCACTCATGCAGGGCTTGCGATTGGCGGAAGGTTTGAGTTTGAAGGCGTTGCAAGAAACGTATGGGAAAGAATTATGCGATCGCGCCTTGCAGATTCTCGCTCGCTATCGTGAGAAGGATTGGGTCAGGTTTGTGGAACATGCTGAGGATGTTTGCATTATGTTAGTTTCTCCCGATGGTTGGTTGTTTTCTGATATTGTCATTGCTGATTTGTACGAGAATTTGTAGGTTTAAGGTTGAATATGCGATCGTGATTTTGTAATTGGGACGATAGCGGATGCCATGAAGCATCAGTTTTTCGTGCATGGCGAGGGTGTTGGCGATCGTGCTGAAGTTTAGAGTGCAATCAAACCTAGATAGCACTTATGCTCTTTACTTTTTCGCTATTGAGTAAAATTATGGCAAAGCTAACAGTTGATTTAGCAACTTCAGCGGATGTTTTGGGAACTACACCCGATCGCTTTTTGGAATGGTTAAAGCGCGAAGATTCGCATAATTTACTCTATTTCAACGATACGCCGCAGATTTCTATTTTCACGCTGGCAAAGATTTTGGATACTACACCTAGAGAGTTAGTTGATTTTTTAGAAGAATCTGAACTGGAAGATCGCTTAGATCTACAAGATGCTCTAGAGGCGATCGCTGAGTCAGAAAGGTTAGGAGAGCAGCCAATTGCGTGGGAATCGGTGGTGGCAGAGTTAGTTTATGGGAAATAGCGATAAATTTCTTTTCGATGCAGCACTCTACAAAATGTAATGGTTTCACCTTCAAAGATCACTCCAATTCGATAATCTCCTACTTTGATTCGATACGCATTTTCATAACCCTGTAGCTTTTTGACATTTTTGATATCTGTTAAGCCAGCAAGTTTGGGAATCTCCTCAAATACAAGGGTGTTTATGGGTTTGAAGTAAGGTGTACTTCTAAGTGCTTTAAGTTCCTTAAGAAAACTAGGAAGATAATTGACATTCATGCTCTTTCCATTTCGGCAAGTGCTTCTTGGAGACTGAGAGGCTTTTCGCCTTTAACTTCTAGCATGGCATGGACAAGCCCTAAATCCTCGATCACTTCGACAATTGTCGTATCTTGAGAGTGGCTTTCCGAAACTGGCGTAACGCTTTCACGAAACAAACGAATGATCTGTAAAAGGTTTGACCAGTATTGCTCAGGAATTTTGTCTAGCTCGTTGGCTAATTCCTCAGCGAATACAATTGGGCTATTGGTTGACATCTTTATCACTCCTGAATGCAAAGTGTTTTTAGGTTAGCATAATGAAAGTTTAGCGATGATGTCTGTTAGTAAGGTCAAGAATCTACTAGTTGAATTTGTTTGTTGGCTTTTGATATTTCTTGCTTCTCAATATCGCGTAATGCTTTGCCAGAAGAGTCTTTCCATTCCAATAGACCGTTTGCACTCCGTCCCATTATTACCATTGCTGCTGCTGATGGACTACTAAACAAATAATCGGATTTAAAAACGAGTTTATCTTCGACTTTAACAATAATTTCATTCTCAATAAGTTCATCCCTCAACTTGTTAAGCCCTTTCTCACGATATGACTTAACCGTATCGGTCGCAATCTCAGAATTGCGAAAAACAACAAATCCATCCGATGTTCTTTTGCCTTTTGCGTTAGCACCTCTAGTTGCATTTATGTATAGTTTTTCATCATTACTGCTATTGGCTAGCTCTTGCTTTATAAGTGGCTCGAAAACCTTAAATCCCATCGTATTTATGAGAATTTTGATGTACTCAATAAACTCCTCCATTTCTGCTTTATCAGACTCTGAAATGGAGCTTTTTGTTGGAATATTGCTGTTTTGCACCTCATACCTAGATGCCATATTCGCAATTTCAAATAACCTAGACTCTAGATATTTTATATGTGCTTTATTAAGGTTCTCGTCTTTACTAATAAATACGACCGCTTCATTCCAAAATTCTTTTTCTGAAACATGGTAAACCAGTCTAGAATAAGCATTCTCAGCCTCACCAATGTAAACTTTCGCTTTATCTGTTGACGTTTCAGGTCTTCCAAACAACAAATAAACTGTTGTGCTTCTAAGATCCTCTCTGTTAGAGCAATCTTTTACTTTGCCTCTAGGAATTCTGTAAGCTTTTCCTGTCCAATTAGATAATTCACATATTATCCTTCCTTCTGAGTCTGAATCCATTAAAAAAAGTTTTATTGTTTTTCCGTATTTAGTTGCGTACATAAAATTTACTTAAAGAAAGTCTACGAGCCTTAATGCAACTAAGGTTTAATTTTGAGGTTAAGAACAAATTATCGTAGATAATACTCTAAGTCAAACGTGATCGCCTTAACGATCTATCTCCTAAAGGTTTTGCTGTAGGCAATCTCTGTTTGATGTTAGAAAAATTGGTGAACGGGTATATTTGTAACAATAGGCGATCACACTTGAATGATGACAAAAGGCGATCGCTGATTATGGACGATTGAAGATGATGCTTATTGATAACTTGATGTCTCTAAAAAAGCATCTCAACCTCGTATTTTATATATATAAAAAATAAAAGAAAATATTCACCAGTCTTTACTTTAGATTACACCCTGTCATTTGGTGATTAATATGCAGTAATTTAATTATGTGCGTTTACTTAAAGTGATATGACCCCAACCCTCCCCACCGAGCAAATCGATCGCATTGTGTGGAATCAACACCACGACCCTTTTACAGTGCTCGGGCCACATGAAATTGAGCAAGAAGGTAAGTCGGTATGGGTGGTTAGAGCTTATCTACCCGATGCAGAAGCTGTATATGTAGTTAATCCCGAACAAAACAAAGAATATCCGATGCATTCCGTGCATCATCCTCACTTTTTTGAATGTGTGATCAGTGACGCGCCCCACCTGTTTAATTACCAGTTCAGAGTTAAGGCTGGAGACAGCGATCGGCTAATTCACGATCCTTACTATTTCAGATCTCCTTTACTGACAGAATTTGACGCTTACCTATTTGGTGAAGGCACTCATTACCAAATTTACGAAAAAATGGGCGCACACCCCACCACCATTGACGGTGTGAGTGGTGTTTATTTCGCAGTATGGGCTCCCAATGCTCGTAACATTTCGATCCTAGGCGACTTTAATAGCTGGGATGGACGCAAGCACCAAATGCGTAGGGGAAATACAGGCATTTGGGATCTGTTTATTCCCGAATTAGTAGTTGGTACTGTTTACAAATACGAAATTAAAAGCCCTGAAGGACATATTTACGAAAAATCTGATCCCTACGGATATTTTCAGGAAGTACGCCCTAAAACCGCCTCGATTGTCGCCGATCTCAGTACCTACGAATGGAATGACCAAGTATGGCTAGACAAACGCCGTACTGAAGATCCTCTTAAAAAGCCAATCTCCGTCTACGAAATGCATCTTGGCTCATGGATGCACGCCTCGGCAGCCAATCCTCCTGCTAGTGGATACCAGAGCGTATCAGCTGCCGATCTTAAACCTGGAGCAAGATTTCTCACCTATCGCGAACTCGCCGAAGACTTGATCCCCTATGTCAAGGAGATGGGCTATACCCACATTGAAATGATGCCTGTAGCCGAGCATCCCTTCGATGGCTCATGGGGCTATCAAGTGACGGGTTACTATGCCGCCACATCGCGTTATGGCACACCTCAAGACTTGATGTACTTCATCGATAAGTGTCACCAAAACGATATTGGCATTATTGTTGACTGGGTTCCTGCCCACTTCCCCAAAGATGGACATGGTTTATCTTTCTTTGATGGCACGTTTCTTTACGAGCCAGAAGATGTACGAATTGGTGAACATAAAGAATGGGGAACCAAAATTTTTAACTACAAGCGTAGTGAAGTTAAGAATTTCTTAATTGCCAATGTACTGTTCTGGTTCGACAAATATCACATTGATGGAATCCGTGTCGATGCAGTTGCCTCGATGATCTATCGCGATTACAACCGCGAACCAGGCACATGGCTTGCCAACGAGTACGGCGGTCGTGAAAGCTTAGAAGCGATCGAACTATTCCGCCATTTACATAGCATTCTATTCACCTATTACCCAGGAGCTTTATCCATTGCTGAAGAGTCTACCTCTTGGCCAATGGTGACATGGCCCGCTTATTCAGGTGGATTAGGCTTCAATCTGAAGTGGAATATGGGCTGGATGCATGACATGCTCGATTATTTCAAGCTCGATCCATATTTCCGTGGACATAACAATAACTACCTCACCTTCAGTATTTGGTATGCCTTCAGCGAAAACTTCATGTTGGCTCTCTCCCATGATGAAGTGGTGCATGGTAAGAGTCCGATGATCGGCAAGATGCCTGGAGATGAATGGCAGAAGTTTGCGAACTTGCGTTGCCTCTATGGCTATATGTTCACCCATCCTGGCAAGAAAACCATGTTTATGGGCATGGAATTTGGACAATGGGCTGAATGGAACGTTTGGGGTGATTTAGAATGGCATTTGTTGCAATATCCTAGCCACAAGACATTGCAAAAATATGTTGGCGATCTGAACAAACTTTTGCGATCGCTGCCTGAGCTTTACACGCAAGACTTCACTCAAGATGGATTTGAATGGATTGAGTGTAATGACACTCAGAACTCAGTCATCTCTTTCTTGCGTAAGGGACTTGATGGCGAGTTTGTTTTGGTGGTCTGCAACTTTACGCCTGTTGTCCATCACAACTATCGTGTTGGCGTTCCTGAAAAGGGCTTCTATAAAGAAGTTCTTAATAGCGATGCCCCGATCTACGGTGGCAGCGGTGTCGGCAATCTTGGCGGCAAATATTCCGATGACTACGGCAGTCATGGCAAGCCCTATTCAGTCGATGTGACAGCTCCGCCGTTAAGTGTGGTTGTGTTGAAATATATTGGTGAAGTCTAAAAAACAATTCTAAAAAAACATAAAAAAGGAGCGCGAAGCGCTCCTTTTTTATGTCACACGCCTCGGAAACCGATCGCTGTATCCATTTTTTCGATATCAGTAGATTTAGCAACCTTTTGCTTCATCTTGCCTTGGTGTTGATTGCCAATAAAATTCAAGATAACCCCAATGATTAATAAACTTAAACCATAATATTGAGCTAGGGTGGGAACTTGACTCAAAATCACGTAAGCCATAAAAATTGAGAGAATCGGATTTAGCGAAGTTGCTAAATTAAGTTCTGTTGGTGTAGCTTTTTTTAAACCCTCAAGCCAACAAAGCCTAGCAATCACAACGATTACCAGTGCATAGAGGAGCATCCATTGCCAAAGTAAAGGAGTAAAAGCATCAGCAAAATGTTCTTTCCCATAAAAAACATTGGCAATTACAAAGAAAATTACGGTTCCCAATAGATTGCGATAAATCGTGAAAATCCCTAAAGGAATCGATTGCAATTGTAGCTTGTTAGTAACTGACGAAATAGCAGTAATAACCGATGTGATCGCTACAAAAATTTCGCCAGTTCCAATTTGAAATCCTGCCATCGTCATCATTGTTCCTGATCCTCCTAAAAGGATAGTAACTACCACACCACCCAAGGAAGCTAAAGAACCTGCAATTGTCCAAACATCGAGCCTGAGTCCCAACAGCCAAACACTCAATATAAGCGTTAAGATTGGCTCAATACGACCAATCAAGACAACATTAGCAATACTTGTATTGCCAATCGCCGTAAATATCAAAGCAGGGGCGATCGCTCCAGTAAAAATACTCGTAATAGTTAAACTAATCCAATCTTTGCGCGTAATTGATTTGAGAATTGTTGGACTCCAGTCATGGTAAAAGAGCGGAATCATTAATCCCAATCCGCAAATATTGCCAACAAATAGAACATTACAGAGGGAGATAGGATTTCTGCCATCGATTAAATTATGTAGCCCAATGTCATTGAGTATCCGCGTAATCGAGTTGGAGGATGCAAAAATCAAAACAGCAATAGCGAGATAAATCGAACTTGGAATATGGTTTAAGATGTTCTGGATATTACTAATTTTCATTACAGCATTTTGCGGTTTAATTGGGCTACAAGATTTTTAAGTTTGCCAAGGTAAACTTAAAAATCTTAGAAACCATTTAAAAATTGTCTAGATCCCCCCAGCCCCCCTTAAAAAGGCTACCGTGTACACACATCTCATATTTGTGTGTGAAATCAAAGAAATTACCCCTCCCTAACCCTCCCCTTGCAAAGGGGAGTGAACAAGATTTCTGGTCTTCCCCCTTTGCAAGGGGGAATTAAAGGGGGTAAGTCCGACTTGTGTGTACACGGTAGCTTAAAAAGGGGGATTGAGGGGGATCTCTTAGGGCTTTTGACCGCAGAAAGTAATTCTTACAGCAAATACCGATCAAACCCGCCACAAAAGAACCTACCTCAAAGGCTCAAAGCAGATGCCACAATGATGAAACCAATTAAGAGCATCCTCATCAGTAATAGCATTAATAGCCATAGTGATA
>JBIKYZ010000239.1:0-7537 GCA_044354985.1 Pseudanabaena sp.
CCATTCATAGCACGCTTGCTCATCTAGCAATTGGGTTAGGGGAAATTTGATCATCTTAATCTCTGAAAATTCAAAACGACTTACTCCTATTTTGCCATTTCACCTATTTACCCAGATGAGCCAACATGGTTACTTTTTCAATGCGATAGGGAATCTGTTTTTCCTCTAGCCACAGCCAAATTTTTTGGCAGTAAGGACACCATGCATGATGGTCGCGATACAATGTCACGCGCACATCAGCTTCGGTATGTCCAAATAGCCGTAAATTGGCTTGCGCATTAGTGGAACCATTGACAGTATCTATTTGGAAGTCTGTAAGGGATTCTAGCTCTTTCCAGCTTAGAGGGGCAATAGTCATAGAAGCATCTGTAATGAAGGTAAGTTGTTTGAGATTTAGTCTGGGATTTTCTGAGAATCAGAACACCATCTTAACGAAGTCTCGCGTTTTACAGCGTCTTGTATGTAATTGTGCACTATAAATTACCACAACCCGTAAAGTTGTGCCCCGCATGGGCGCAACTTTACGGGTTGTGCTTTGAAATTAATTATGCCTAAATACTTATCAGTAATTCTCATTAGAGCGTGTTTAAGAAGTTTTTTACTCCCACTAGCTCCCCCTTGCAAAGGGGGAGAATTTAAGTCCCCTGCTAGACTACCTTGTACACATAAGTTTTAATTTCCCCTTTGCAAGGAGGAAAACTAGAAATCTTATTCCCTCTCCTTTGCAAGGGGAGGGTTAGGGTGGGGTAATCAAATACTCAGCTTCAATATTACAATCACTGACTTTATAACGAAAAAAATAAGATTTATGCACAATCTGCTATAGTTAAAAGATTAGAGTATATGCTAGCCAATGAGTTTCAGCAGCCAAAATATTTAGTAAAACAATCGGGAAATATTAAATTTATGATACTTGTTACAGTTGGCACTGAGCAGTATCCATTCAATTCGTTAATGGATTGGATTAGTTTGTTAATTAAGGAAGGGATTATTAATGAAGAAGTAGTGATCCAGTATGGGGCTTCAACTAGTTTGCCTGACAATGTTCGGATTAGTAAAATAATTCCAGAAAACCAATTTAAAGAACTCGTTCAACAAGCAAGTGTGGTAATTGCTCACTGTGGTGAGGGTAGTGCATTATTACTCGAAGAATTTGATAAGCCTTACATACTTGTACCGCGTACAGTCAAATTCCATGAGCATGTCGATGATCATCAGTTAGAAATGGCGGATGAACTAGAAAATCAAGGTGTGTTAATTGCTAGATCCCCAGCAGATTTAGTGAAATTTTTAAAACTAATTATGATTTCCAATGGATCTCCAAATTTTGCTGAGGATAAGCTTTTATGTGACTATTTGTGCGATCGCTATCCCAGTAAAGACAATGACAAACTCATGCTGATATGCTCATCTGGCGGACATTTTAAAGGGATGCAGGGGCTGAAGCAATATTGGCAAACCTATGCACAACGAACTTGGGTCACATTTAAAACTGGTACAACAAATACTGAACTAAGTGAGGAAAAAGCATATTGGGCGCATAGTCCCACAAATCGTAATTTGCCTAATTTGGTACGGAATTTATTATTATCAATTAGCGTATTACGAACAGAGCGCCCCGAAATTGTGATGTCAACTGGCGCTGGAGTCGCGGTTCCATTTTTGTTGGCGGCTAAGTACTTATACAAGAGCAAAGTCATCTTTGTGGAGTCGAAGACCCGCATTCGAGATCTGAGCCTGTCCGCTCGTCTTCTACGCTCATGGAAAGCCTTGGATTTACTGATTGTGCGTTCCGAGGCGATCGCTCAACTTTACCCTGAAGCCATATATATTCCTACTGGCAATGAGCAGGAATCAGCAAAGCTTGGATTGAATGATGTCCAAATCACTAGTTTTAATGAAACCGTCTTAATTAGTACACCTCAAAACATCTTCAATCCTGAAGCAAGGAAATTAAAGGAAGATTTTCAACAATTGTGCCAAGATGATGAGAGCTTTAGCAAAATTATTATTGACATGTCAAATACCGAGTTTATGGATAGCTCAGGTATCGGCGCATTGGTATCTTGTCTAAAAGTCCTTCGTCAGAAAGATATTCAATCAGACAAACTAGAGACAACAGAATTGGTGCTTTGGAGTGTTAATCCACAGGTGCTATCGATTTTAAAAATGACCAAGCTAGAAAATATTTTTAACATCGAGCCAGCAACACGTACAAACCGTTTATCGAGAAGTAAAAACTCGCGATCGCCCAATCAATCAAATCGTTTCTCAGGTATTTTATATCGCATCTATCAAGTGCTGATTAATATTCCTGTTTTATGTTTGTTCGCTTATTTAATGTATTTTCTTTATCCTGCGATCGAGCTAGATCCTAGAGTTCCAGTCCATCCATCGGTTCGCAGTTTTCCGAAGCGCCTCATTGATATATGCGGCTCCTTAGTTGGATTAGGCATAACTGCTATTTTATCCATCCCGATCGCGATCGCGATTAAATTGGAAAGCCATGGTTCAGTGCTTTTCATGCAAAAGCGAGCGGGGCTGATGAGCAAACCTTTTGGGATCTGGAAATTTCGCTCAATGGTGAAAAATGCTGAAATGTTGAAGCAAAAAATTACTAATCAGATAGCCGATACAGTAGATGGAAGTAGCACAAATAATGATGGTGGTAAATTCTTTAAGAATAGTAATGATCCAAGAGTCACAAAAGTTGGACGAATTCTCCGCAAAACTAGTCTAGATGAACTTCCTCAGTTCTGGAATGTCTTGATGGGCGATATGAGCCTTGTCGGGACAAGACCACCGACTTTTGGCGAAGTGGGACTTTATGAACTAGAAAATGAATATACTGACGAGAAAATGACTGAATGGAGTCGTCTAGATGTAAAACCTGGGATGACTGGGGTATGGCAGGTTAATGGGCGATCTAGTGTCAAAAGCTTTGAAGAGGTAATGGAATTTGATTTGTCCTATAAACAAAACTGGAGCTTGATAAACGATCTATGGTTAATCTTAAAAACAGTCATGGTGTTGCTAAATCGTAAAAACAGTGCCGTATAGATCCAAAAGTGTCGGCTTAATTTTTTACAGTGCTTTGCACTCAAACCCAAACCAAGCAAAGCTTACATTGCTATAGTTATACCAATTCACAAAAGTGTGACAACACTTCTGTGAATTAAAGACCAAACCCCGTAAGGGTTTTAAAAACACAAAATGGCTACGCCATTTTGTGTTGCGGTATTAACTATTCGGTGGAACTTCGTTACTCGTAGAATCATCTTCGATTACTTCTTCATATTCAATTTCTATATCTTTTTCTATATCTTTCTCGATATACTTGGGCTGTGCTCCAATTCCCATCATCACTAAACCAGGCCAAAATAGATATGATAAAATTTCAAGGTTCTCGCCGAAAGTATAGAAAAACAGCACCATTACCATACATAAACTAACTTTAGCAGGAGTGCTTTTTTGAGAAAGATATAACATATGGAGAAAACTACAACCCATAGGAATAGCAAGTGATATGTATCCAACTATTCCTTTAACATATAGCAATCCAAACCAACTGTGGTGAGAGCCAATAGGCATGAACTCGACCATGTGAGGTCCTTTGACAACAACTCCATGCCCCCAAATGGGAGCTTCATTTTCCCATCGATAGACTGCTATCCTTCCTAAAGCAGCACGCACACGCGAAGAATCTTTTCGGGCTGCCGAAAATTTTTCTGAAAAATCATTGATTGACTCAATTATTTGAGTAGTGGAAATGCTTATAAAAAAACTGGCAAATCCAGATGCAATTAGAAAGGGCGGACGGCTGAGCTTTGACAGATATAGACTCACCAACCAAACCGTAGGTAAACAGACTAGAGCCAGACGTGAGGCTGAAATTTGACAAATGACCACACAACCTGCAATTCCTAGCCAGCGCAATCTTAGATCTTTCTCATGAATGATCATAAAGAAGTAGATGTTCGCGACAAATCCAGCAGCAGGAGCCCAAGGGGTATAAAGTCTCCATCTAGGCTTACCTTCCCCAGGGTCAATTTCATAAAGCATTACCTCAAAAAAAGCATCACTAGGTCCTCCAATCGCTCTAAGAGGAGAAACATAAAGTCTTTGAGGTAAACGAAGATAGAATGCTAAAACAAATGGAATAGAAATTAGCAGACTCGTTCTACAAACTAATGCTGCCGCACGATACATTAACTTTGGTCGAATCTTAAGACATCCCACTAAAGGATAAAGAGCCAGTAAAGCCCATCCTTTTGCCCAACCAATCGTAGATTTAATGATTTCTCCTAAGCTTAGATTAAAATCCAGATGACCAATCACGAGAGCAACTTCCATCATGATCATTCCCGCAATCCATACCCAGATTGACCAAGGAATATGTATCTTTTCTTCTTCAGGAGTTTGCTCGTTTTGTTTCCATAATTTATGACAAAGATGAAAAAACAAGATCCAAGCTAAAACTGCTCCTAAGATATACAACCCTCCAATCAAGTAGAACCAATAAGTCCAAATGATTGAATACCAAATAACCTTTTCGGCGAAATTCTCAGGTTGGATATTTTCTCGTTTCACTGGGCGACTTCCACAGATTTATTTTTTGCTAAAACTATTTTGTTTTTGAGCTCTTTACGCCACCACAGCATGACTAAGCCTGTTGTCACGAGGATTGAACCGACCCCAGTTCCTATAAACACAACGGTCGGTTGGGGCGCAGACTTTTTTTCAGGTAATGAAGGGTTAGAAAGAAGCTGTATTAACGGATAGGCTGTAAAAATATCCGATTTTGCTAAATTTATCTTTGCTAAAGTAGATGCAAATACGGCTTCGGCGATTTGTACCTCACGTTGTAAGTTATCTAAGGCAACTTGCTTTTGGACTAAAGACTGCAAGCGATCTTCAAGCTGGAAGATTTGCGACTGTAGAGCCTCATTTTGCGCGATCGCACCTTGCTGATCAACTCGAAAACCAATCAAATCACGAAATAAATTTTCTCTACTTGAGCCCGAATTTTCACCCAATACTATATGTTCAATGTACTTTGGCGTGACTTTCTTGCGAAGGATCGCACTGGCACGCTCAATCATAGCATCTCTAGCAGATTTCTGCCTTGCTGCCTCTTTAACGACTAGAGGATGATTGATTCCCCACTTTGTCTGCATGATAGTTAATGTGGTATTTGCCTCGGTATAGTCCTTAGAATTTTGGAGGAACTGGCGATCGGCATGGAGAATAAAAGCATCAGCTACTTCTGGGACAGTCAGCCCCAAGCTATCAGATAGTTCTTGAAAGCGGCTAGAAATTTGTTCTTTTTGGGCAAATATCTCGGCTTTTTGCTTACGAAGTGTTTCAATATTTGTAGATAGCTCGCCAACTTGATTTGACGAGCTTAAGCCTGAACTTGCCTTATAGTCAGAGAGTTTCTTTTGAGCGAATTGAAGTTTTTCTCTTGCCTCTTTCAACGTTACATCGTTGTTTTCTCCACGTTTATCAATTTCTTCTGCCCTCAAAAGATTTAACCGAGATTGCAAAGCTTCTATGACGGCTGTGGCATTTTGCCTAGCCTGTTCAGGTGTCCTTGCCCCGATTTCCATCTCCATGATCGAAGTGTTATCGACTAGCTTGACTTTGGGCTTGCCCAATTTGCTGAGAGGGATTTTCTGACTTTCGGCAGCAATTTCTAAAAGACTCTCATCTGTCAGAATAAATTGATAGTTAGCTCTTGGGTCCATACTTGACCCTCCAAATGGAGAACTACTAGAAGCAGAAGTCTGTCCAATATCTGCCAAACTAACATTAACTCCCAGCCCATTTCCAGGCATGATCATCGCCCATTTGCTGACATAAACTGGTGGCGTTACTTTTAAATAGAATAGAGCCATTCCCCACAGTCCTACATTAGCAACAAGCCCTAAGGCAATATATCGAGAGTATCTAAGGAAATTATTCTTACCCAATATAGAAAGTTTTATCAAGGAGGAGGTAGGAATATCGGTCATTTTTTGTTGCCCCCAAAGATTCCGAAGAGCAGATTTAAAGGATTGATAACATCGGAGATGGTAGAAAACACATCTCTCACATCTGTGGTTGTGGAGTCATAACAGGCAATTGTATCTTCAGGCATCAAAAAAGGGTTGTCGTTATCATTCTTGGAATCTCTCATAATTTGCTCTATAGAGCGATCCCACGAACTAGTCTCACCTGTAATACGATCAACCCGCACAAGTAAGGCATGTCGGTCATGAGCCGTGATTACACCACCAGCACAGTTAGCGGAAACAACTGCCTGAGAAAATCTTGCCCCGTAAGGAAAGGAAGAACCATCAGACTTAATAGCTGAACTAGCATTACTACTTGCAGAATTGGTCAGATTAGATAGAAAAACTCGAATACCAGGGGGGGTAATTTGGGAAGGTCTTACGAATTGATTTTGAGGTTGAGGTAATCTAGACACGATAATGCGATCGCCTGCGACCAGTGGTACATCTTTCACTGGTGAGCCAGTGAAAATCCCTGTGAGATCAATTTTTTGCTCTTTACCATTACGAATCAACAGGATTTCTTTGATGTTGGCATTGGGCATAACTCCACCTGCGCCACGCAATGCAGCAGTGAGGTATCGTTCTGGAGGGTAGTCACCCGAAGCTACGCTTTGTTGGAGTGAGCGATCTTCTGCCGATCGCGAATTGACGATAATTCTTCCAGGCTGAAATGTTTCCCCCGAAACCGTTACTTGAATAGCAGACCATTGCAAGATGCTGACATTAACCTGCAAAAAATTAGGCTGAAAATATTTTTGAGCAATTAAAGCATCATGAATCCTTTGCTTTACTGCACTAATTTCTAAACCCTTTACTGAAATTGGATCGAGATATGGAACCTGAATTTTGCCATCTAGATTAACTTCAAACACGCCACTAAATAGATCTCCCTCAGGAATTGATATCCTTAAGCGATCGCCCTGTGAAAGTGGAAGGGCATTTACCCCATTTACCAATGCAAATGAGGTAGCGATCGATATAAGGGCTAAAGAAATTACTTTTTTTGTGTACTTAGCTAGTAGCCTCATACGAAAATTTTCCTAATTGTCATATCTAACTCAAATCTAATTATATAGCAGTAAAAGTGAGAGGGGTTACTTAGCATTTCAGCCTAATATTTATCAAAACCTAATAGATTTGGGCATACTATCTCAGAAACCATTTAAGAATTGTCTAGATCCCCCTCAATCCCCCTTAAAAAGGGGGGAGAATTAAATTCTTCCCCCTTTTTAAGGGGGATTGAGGGGGATCTTTTAGAGCTTTTGACTGTAGAAAGTAATTCTTAAATGATTTCTCAGATAATTAATAAGGATAAGGGGGAATTGCTTTGGCTACTAATATGAAACCATTGCACAAATTGGACTTTGGACAAGATTGAAGCAAAGAAAGAGCGGGATTAAGCGAAAAGGGATAATGAGAGTTTCAACTTTCAACCGAAAACAAATCATTATCCCTAAACCCATTATGCCAATAATTGTCAC
>JBIKYZ010000240.1:0-7513 GCA_044354985.1 Pseudanabaena sp.
AATTTCTATTGTTTTCGGGGCTGACATCTCTTTTTCCTCCTACTCACTCTCTTTATATTATCACTTGTTTTGGCTTGCTTTTCTCATGATCTTCATGTTCTGTTACTTTAGCCAGCGTGTACTAGGTAAGATGCAAACTAAGCCTAACTTAATGCTTTGTTCAGCCGAACTTGTAAGAATGTTCAAAGTATATCGATCAAGGCGTTGCCAATCGCGTACTTGCATATAGGAATTGAGATCATGTCCTTTAAACCGCTCCAATACACGATCCCAAAGTTCTTCAAGTTTTTGCTTGAGTTGTGATCGATTTGGGGTTGAATTACCCAACCAAGGCAAGTTACTTAATGATGGATCATCTGGCAGATTAGCGATCGCTGTTCCCCAACTGGCATTAAATTCCATAATCAAGGCAAGCTTTGGATGCTCTGTATTCATGGCGCAATAATAGGCAGCGATCGCCCAATTATGCAAACTTTGTATGTTGGGACGTTCTAACCAAATAGAGCGTGTTTTTTCTAGCAAAGTACTCCAGTTTATTTCAGTCTGTTTCCATGCTTCCGAATCTAGTCGCGGGAGAATATGTGTATCTAAATTTTTGCGAATAACTTCGGCTTGAGGATGACGCTCTAGTGCTTTGTGACTTACCTCGGCTGCTTTTTCAATATCACCACGATCAACAAATTTTTCGATCGCTTGCAAGTTCAAAAGATAAGCTTTTTGCTTGATAATCTCCAACTTTGAGCGTTGAGCAGCTAATTCAGGGGATAGGATATTTTGCCATTCTCTCTCAGTTCCCTCATAATTTTGTTGCTTGGCAAATATAAACCCACGCAAGTAACTGGCGCGATCGCCATTCAAACCATCGAGAAAACCTAATGCGTGTTCCCAATTTTCCTGTTTACAAGCAACAATGACTTGGCGAAAGCGACATTCTAATAGATCTGGCATTAGCTTATAAGCTTTGGTATAGCAATCTAAAGCTAGATCTAGTTCTCTAGATTTTTCGTGCTGCAACCCTTGCTGGAAAATTGTCTTAGATTCGAGAATGCGCTCAAGATTGCGTAAAAACTTTTGTCCATCTTCACGGGGGAAAGAGGCGATCGCCATTCTTGCGGATTGAAAAGCTTTTGGAAAATCAGCTTGCTGACAGTAAGATTTAGCATTTTTTAATTCTTGGCAATATTGCTTTTCAGCGATTACGCTTGACTTGCAAATCGCAATTAGTCCATTTAGTTCATCTGTGCTGTAAAGTTTTTGAGCTTCTTCATAAATTGGCAATGCTCTTAGAAAATATTTAACTAAAGCATTTGCCTGTGCATCTTCAAAAAGCTCTAACCAATATTTACGTTGTTGTAGCTCAAAACTATAGGACTTTATCTGCTCATTAACTGCGGGATCGAATAGTAAATTTTTAGCCATCTGTAAGCAATTAAGCGCTTTCTCTAAATTTTCATATTCTTTAGGATCATCAGAAACTAAGGCAAGTAGATTATTCCCTTCTTGAGTTAGGCGTTGGGCATTTTGCATTTGCCCACTCCATTTCTTTAAAGATTCTTCTAGCTCGCGCAAAAGATCGCTAAGAAACCATTTACGAAATAACTGTTCCCAAAAGTTAGGATTCAGACTCCATAGACGTGTTCCACTGTTAGCAAGCTGAATTGCTTCTTTGAGTCGCCTTGTTTTAGCCAGTTCCTCTGATTTAATGAGGAAATCTTTTGTTTGATTGGCGCGATCGCGAATATCGATGACACCAACACCACAGCAAATCCTTGTCAATGAATTGATTAGCATCATTACCATAGATAATTATTTCCCTTTGCAATTTGTTGGAATATTTAGCTTTTCACCTACCTCTAGATCATTTTGCCTGCCAACTAAAGAACGATTAGCAATTACCAAATCACGCCAATATAAATCATTTCCACAAAAACGAAGTGCTAGAGTCTCTAACGCATCACCTGTCTGCACAGTATAGGTTTGTGGCAATGATATTTTTGGCGAAGGTGGGACGATTGGACTAGAAGTGATTGCGAGTGGAGTTGGCTGTGCAACTTTTTCAGGAATTTGAGATATTAGAGTCGATTGGAATAGTGAGTAACCAGTCCAGCCTCCGATAGCAAAACCAATTGCTATACCCAGCAAAACTAATAGCCAAATTTTTGGGAAATTGGATTTCTTGGGAATAGTTTGAATGTTCTCAATATCTGTAACGTTTGTCGCCTCTAAAATTGGCAACTCTAAAAGCGATCGCAACAAAGACACATCCGTATCACAATTGGGACAGATGCTTTTTTGTAGGTCTTGATAACCACAGACAGGACAATTAAGTTTGATAGATTCAGTCATGTGAACTCTTCCAAAAATAGAATTGAATAAAACTAGCGAGACAAACCTGTACTGATTGCTGCCGAAGACATTGGCGTATCAACATAGCGCTCCACCATAGGGAATAGATCCTCTACTATTCTGGATACCTGCATATCTTGATTGTTTTTCATCGCTGTAATCAATCTATCGAGCTTACTTGCCATAACTTGACTCTCTGATGGATTGATTTGATTTGCCTTACGCACTCCTGTCATCAAAAGACCAATTAAAGTAACGCGCTCAGGTAGATTATTAATTTCCTGTCGAACACGCTCAAGAGAAACCTGCATTCCTGAAATATTGTTTTTATCAATTGCCTCTTGTAGTTCTTGTAACAACCTTTGTAATCTTTGATTCTGTGCAGTAGGTATTAACTCTCCACAGAGTCTGAGCAATATTTCGATTTCATTGATGTATAGTTCAGCATCCAATCGTTCTTCGGACATCATGACCTTCAGAGATTCAAGTTCTTGTTGTGCTGCTTGACGCATATCAGAACGGACATCACCCGTCTCTTTATCGACAATCCGATTAGCAGATTTGACAACAGCAGAAATTTTTTCCGTAGCGGCAGCAACTCCAATCTTGGTTAAACCAATTTCATTCAGTGCTTGAATCATCGACTCTATTTCATTAAGCACCTTCTCATCACCGTCACCTCGTGAAAACTGGCAAGATACACTCACGCTGGGATCATTCTTTAAATGAGCATGAACTTTGAGCGGACTATCTTTTTCATCTAGTTCTAAAAAAGTCTGAATCTCTGTTCCTTTTGGGTAGTCCTGCTCCAATGACAGCCAAGCCTCTCCAATTTTTTCATCGTTGCTCTTACCATCAATATCTTTGCTCACTTCATCAGGGCTAAAGAATTGAAAATGTATCAACCTTTGTCCATCATCAACTAACTTAAAAGTATGTGAAGTTTGGACTGGTAGAACATCACCACGCCGAATAATGAGATATCGCGGATCATCAACTAATTTGATGCAATAATCCCGCGCCACAGTACCCACTTTATCAATTCGCCCCGCCGCAACAATTGCTGCACCTTCAGCGATCGCATACATCGGGCGTGGATGAATCACAACTTTCTCATTGCCAAATGTAGCCCTCACCTGTGCTTGCACGTAAGGAATCTGCGATGAACCACCAACCAAAAGCACTACATCCACTAAATCAGGCGTGTATTCTGATAACTGCAAAGCCTCATGACAAATCTGAATTGTTCGCGCCACCAATGGTTTAATCATCTGCTCAAACTGCGATCGCGAAATCTCCACTTCTACAGGAATCCCAATCCCTAAGTCATCTTTGAGAGGTGTAGAAGGCGCAATTATTGTAGATGTAGATTTACTCAACTCCACCTTCGCTTTTTCACAAGCCAACTTGAGATCGGCAATGAACCGTAATTTCTCATAGTGAGGCATTTTGTCAATCAGGTGATCGATATCTCTGATACCTTCCTGTTTAGCAACTTGTTCCTTCACAAATTGAGTCAACTTGAGATCCACATCATCGCCACCGAGCCAAAGATCTCCCGCCTTACCTTGCTCAATAAACTGAGTTCCGTTCGCCACAATGAGAGAAGCATCAAATGTCCCACCACCAAAGTCATAAACCAAAATTGTTTTGACATCATCACTATCTGGCTTAAATCCATAGGAAATCGCCGCCGCCGTTGGTTCTGATAGCAACTCTAAAGGGGTCAATCCTGCTTTGTAAGCAGCCGATCTCGTGGCATTTTTCTGTTTGTCATTAAAATAAGCAGGAATTGTAATCACTGCCTGATTAATCACTTCATTTTGTTTGCCAAGGCGATCGCGGCGATAAGCAACCGCATTACTCACAACTTTTTTAAGAATTTCTGCGGAAATATCTTCAGGTGAATATTCCTTACCGCCCATCCAAACACCAATGCTATTTTCAGTACCATCGCTGGGTGCTGTAACCTTGTATGCACATTTCGATTTATGCTCTTGCACCTTCGGATCAGCAAAACCACGCCCGATTAATCGCTTGATCGAATTAATCGTGTTTTCTGGACTATGCCCCAGATTGTTGTACGCAGGTTCCCCCACCTTAATTTGATTGTCGATGCAGCTAACAATTGATCTAGTGAGCTTACGCTCAGGAGAAGTGTTATCCGATCCTGTAACAATTTCCACCCCAACTTCGCTAAACGCACCAACTGAGTTGGTTGTCCCTAAATCAATGCCGAGCGCTTTACTCATGATAATTTATGCCTATTCCACTGAAAATTTTACCAGTAAAATGAAACAAACAAACTAAATAGTCTCAAAATTTTCTGGTAGCGTTAATCTCTGCCCCAAAAGCAGGGTTATCCCACCGCGATCGCTAAGATGGGAGATCTGGCTCCTGCTGGCTCTAGATCGGTTATCGTTGTCGATAATTTTCTCAGTCAGACAGGAAGAGAAACTTTTAAGGGCGAGAACTATACCTTGCAAAGGAATGAAGACGGCGACATCGCGATCGCCAACGATAGGGGGGAAAACATTTTGCGAACTGACAAAGGACAAATCACTGCTCAGTCAATGACTCCAGAGGATTTGGCTAGTTTCAAGCAGATTTTTCAGCGCATGGGTCAACCTGCCTCGGTTGCCGATAAGTTGCCACGCTTGAAATTAGAACCTATTAAACCCCAGCTAGAACGCTAGGAAAACATGATGATTACCGCTAATCCTGATGTTAATATCGCCCAGTTTGTGACGGCTTTTAACCAGCTTGTCGATATTCACATAGTCAACATTTTAGCGATCGCTGAACGAGAGAATTATCCAATTAATTTGACAGATTTTACGATGGAAGATAAAGACGATGTATTCGATGAAGAATGGGATCTGGCGTATGCACCAAGCAGTAATCCCGATTCCGATAGTAATGAAGCTCAACTGGTGAGTGTTGCTATTCAAGAGCAGAATCAGATTAATTATGCAGCTCAGATTCAAGCGATCGCTCTGTCGATGTTTGATGGCTTAGATAAACTGGGTAAAGACAAAACCGAAAATAAACGCGATGGTGCTGAACAGGAAACTTCGCAAACTTCTACTGATAAAGCAACTAATGATGAGCGTGACCTCAAGCTGGCGCGTGATTGTCGAGAACTGCTGCAAGTTCAGGGTAAAGAAGATGGCAATAATCTTATCTTTGAGCGTCCTGATGGTAAGGGGAATTATAAGTTCAGTCTCGAAAAAGCATCGGATACGATGACTTTAAAGGCAAAGGATCGTCCTGTTAATCCAATCCTTGTGGAGTCGCAGGGAAAAATCATTGAATCCAATGTCACCGATCGAGATGCAGCCAATATCAGTAGGGCTGTCGCCATGTTGAATGCACAGCAAACCAAACCTCTTGAAAATCAGAAATAAGTCCGTTTGGCGATAAAGTTTACACAGGTATAAAAATATGAAAAAGCTATTACTCGTTGAATCTCCATCTAAATGCAAAACCATTCAAGCTATCCTTGGCAGTGAATGGCAAGTGGAAGCTTCCTTTGGTCATTTTACGGAACTTGCCAAAGATGGTGAAGATAGCTTGGGCTTTACCATGCATTCAGATACCAACAAAATTGAATGTCGCTATCAATTGACCGAAGGTAAGGGTCAACAGGTGGTTACTAAACTTCGGGCGGCGGTGAAGAATGCTTCAGAAGTGGTGCTGGCTACCGATGGCGATCGCGAGGGTGAGGGGATTGCTTGGCATTTACAACAGCAGCTCCATCTTCGTAATCCTAAACGGGCTGTCTATAACCAGATTACGCCTACGGCAGTTAAAGCAGCGATCGCTAATGCTCATCAGTTAGATTTGAACTTGATTTCCGCGCAACGCGCTAGACAATGCTTGGATCGGTTGATTGGGTTTAAGGTTTCACCTTTGGTACGGCGGACAAGTGGCGGTAGCTCGGCGGGTCGGGTGCAGTCAGTAGCTTTGCATATCGTCTGCCAGCGTGAACGCGAGATTACTGCTTTTGTGCCGATTACTTACTGGTCGGTATGGACGGAATATGCGGAAGGATTCACGGCTTTCTATGCGGGCAGTAGTGAAATTGAGCCAGTGCTTGACGATCAGGATGTCACGGATGATGCAGCGGAAGTGAACACGGAATCTACGGTGGAGTCAAAACGGGTATTGTCGGAAGCGGAAGCTACCAGAATTATTCAAGTAGCTCGTAATCATCCCCATATCGTTCGCGAAGCTACGGGTGTCACTGCTCAGAAATCACCGTTACCGCCTTTCATCACCAGTTCGCTCCAGCAAGCTGCTTCAGTGAGATTAGGACTATCACCTGAAGAGACGATGAAGGTGGCTCAAGAGTTGTTTGAGGGTGTCGATTTGCCTCAAGGTCGCAAGGGTTTGATTACCTATCACCGCACTGATAGCACCAGCTTAGCGCCTGAGTTTTGTGCGGAGGTGAAGGAATGGCTATCCAAGCACGATCCTGATAATGTTCCTAAGAAAACTACTCGTCATCGCGAACAGGCGACTGCTCAATCCGCCCATGAAGCGATTCGTCCTACCTATTTGAGTATTACCCCAAAAACGGTTAGAGATCATCTCAGTGCCAAACAACATCAACTGTATGAGTTAATCTGGCGGAGAGCCGTTGCTTCTCAATGTGCGAATGCTTTGATTCAAAAAAGTCGGGTGATTATTCAAGCGGGTTCGACGCTCTGGCAGACTAGGGGGAGTATTCTCACCTTTGCGGGTTATACGCGCTATTGGAATGATTTGAGTAAGGATAAACATATTCCTGCTTTAACAAGCGGTCAGACCTTGGCTTTGGCGAATGCGGGTTTCACGCAGAAACAAACTCAACCTCCTGCTAGGTATAGCGAGGCGAAGTTGGTACAGGTGCTAGAGCGTCAGGGTGTAGGTAGACCGAGTACGTTTGCGGCGATCGTCAAGACGCTTAAGGATAGAACCTATGTATTACTCAAGGGTAAGGTTCTGGAACCTTCGGCTTTGGGAATGTCTACGGATGATGTGTTGCATAAAACTTTTCCCGATCTGCTCAGAGCCGATTTTACCGCAGGGATGGAGACGACTTTAGATGAAATCTCGGTGGGTAAGTTGGAGTGGCAAAGCTATTTGATTGGTTGGCATCAGTCCTATTTTCAGCCGATGCTGG
>JBIKYZ010000048.1:0-23660 GCA_044354985.1 Pseudanabaena sp.
CGCAAAAAGTATTTGTATCTATATGTAGCCATGTTTGAGTGGGCATACAATCTTAGCTGGATTGATTTTGATTTCCTTCGTCGTCTTCTTATGCCTCCTTCCACCTATTTACCTAGATGAGCCACTATGTTTTGTTCATAGGCTACGATCGCCATTTCGCATACTTCCTGTGGTAATAGCAATCCATTGTTAAGATAGATCGACAACACAGAATGAAATAAAAAGGGTGCTCCAACTTTGATAGCATCTTCATAAGCACCAAAATTTGCTAAACGGATTTCGATGAATAATTGAGCTAGTTCTAGGGCGCGATCGCGAGTTACGGCATAGCCAAATTTGTCCAGTCTTCCTAACGCATTAGGTAAGTATTGGTTGACCAACTCAATTACTTCCTGAGTAATTGCATCAGGTTCCACTTCAGGAACTGTGGGAATCACAGTATTTTTTGGTAAAGCTTTACGATTCTCTTTGTCATAGTTCCAATTGCCACCGACTGGTTTCCCGTCTGCCATCAAGTAGCCAGTTTGTTTACGAAGTTCTCGATAGAAAGTTTCTAAGCGATATCCTTTTTTGATTTTTGGCTTGAATTTTTCAGCATCTGCAATAAAAAAGCGATTAGGAAGTATTTCGAGGCGATCGCTAAATTGATCGTTTAACGCCAACATCTGCGATCGCGTATCCCATTCTGACGGCTGCATATAGGTAAGCTTAAGCTGAGGATATTGCATCAAAAAATCAGCGATCGCCTCGGCATGAAATCCTTCCGTAAACAAATTTAGTACAGGAAATCCCTGTTGATGACAGGCGATCGCAAAGTGTCTCTGAGAACTGAGGATATAAACTAATTTTTGCTTATGGTGAGGCATAAATGCGGCATATTTCAGAGACTCTACAAAGATTAATAATGGCTTTTGAGCGAGTAATTCTTTGGGAAATACATCTAGATTTAGTTGATCATGAAGGATAAATAGGACGCGATCGCTAGTTTTTAATTTGTTTTTAAGAGACGAAGCATTATTAATTTGCGCTAGAAATTCACGAGACGTTTCGAGCATGACTTAATACAGTTTGATTGCTTAAAAAACACTATAGCCTTTCCCAGCTTGCTATAAAATGCGTGATGTACATCCGCCAAAGTTGCTATGGTCACTTCTGATCCCCTCAATGAATTACGCCAAACCCTCCGCAAGGGACAGCAGCCAATGGCGGACTGGCAAGGCGGCGAATTGGCTGTATCCGCAGTCCCAGGGGCAGGCAAATCAACAGGTATGGCAGTAGCAGCAGCGATCGCGATCGCTAATTTCAATCTGCATCGCCAAAAGCAATTAGTAATTGTCACATTTACGCGATCGGCAGTAAGTAACATTCGCAAAAAAGTATCTGAGCATCTCAAAAATCTGCGGTTACCACAAAGTTCTTTTACAGTTAGTACGTTGCATAGCTTGGCATATAACATCGCCAGTACCCATCGTGAGCTATCAGGATTTGGCTTAGGTGAAACCAAGATTATTTCAGAATCCCTTAAGCAGAAATTAATTCGTAATGCCACAAATATTTGGGTAAAAGAAAATCCGAAACTGTATGATCTATTGCTAGAAGGGAAAAACTTTGATGGCGAAGATACGGAAAGATTGCGGCGACAGACAGTATTGCGAACTGATGTATTACCAAGCTTAGCCAGAGAAGCGATCGCTACGGCTAAAAGTTCTGGATTAAGCGCGATGCAGTTACGTGAAGCCGAAGCACCCGATGGTGGCGATATTTTGGCGATCGCGGCAGGACTTTATGAAACCTATGAGCGATTGTTGCGGCAGGAAGGTGCGATCGACTATGACGATATGATTCTGGGAGCTTTGCGAGTATTAAAAAATGAAGGTGTTCGTAAATATTGGCAAGAACGGATTTTTGCCGTATTTGAAGATGAAGCACAGGATTCTTCGCCATTGCAGACAGAGTTGTTGGAGATTCTTGCCCTCACCCCCCAGCCCCCTCTCCCTAGGGGAGAGGGGGAGTCAGAAATCTTGCTCCCCTCTCCCTCAGGGAGAGGAGCTGGGGGTGAGGGTATTAAAAACCTAATGCGGGTTGGCGATCCTAACCAAGCGATTAACTCCACATTTACCCCTGCCGATCCGCGTTTTTTTAATGAATTTTGCGATCGCTGCCATATCAATTCTCAACTCTCGACTCTTGACCAAGCAGGACGCAGCACTAGAAACGTGATGCGTGCCGCCAACTATATGTTGCATTGGGTCAATCATTCGGAATACGCCAAGATTGAGAAGCCCTTTCGGATGCAAAGAATTCTTCCTGTCGATGTGGATGACCCTCAAAAAAATGCGAATCCCGAACCGATAGGCAAGGGTGTAGAAATCTATTTGCCAAATACTGTCGATGATATCGAGCATGAAATTACAATGATTGGCGATCGCATTAAACAGTTGCATGATCAAGATCCCAAACTCAGTATGGCGATTTTAGTACGCCAACATAATCAAGGACGCTTTGTTGCGGAGTCTCTGGGATGGTTAACTAAAGAGCATGAAATTAAAATCTACGATGTCGAACAGAGCGATCGGAGATCGCGTGTGCCGATGGATATGTTGGCAATATTACAATTTATGGAGCGTCCCCACTCCCCCGACAATCTCAAATCAGCGTTAGAAGTTCTCAAGGATCGCCAAAAAATTTCATCGCAGCAAGATCTTAATGCCCTTGCTAGTAATCCTGAAAAGTTTCTCTATCCGACTTTGTTAGATCCTGCGCTATCGCAACTCGCGCAGGAAACTCAAGCAAAATGTATTGGCTTACTTCGCGCTAAAATCGAGCTTCCATTATACAACCTGATTCCATTTGTAGCGTTTACACTCTATGACGAGGAGGCAGGGCTATTAGCAACAGCAGACAAATTAGGCGATCGCCTTAATCAGCAACTAGTAGGCAGCTATTCCATGCAAACTGTAATCGAATCGTTACGAGAAATTGTCGAGTCAGAGAATTTTGAAGCAGTTGAAGATGAGAATCTGGAAGGGCGCTATATGACTGCTGGACAAGTGACGCTAATCAGTTTGCATAAATCTAAAGGGCTAGATTGGGATGTGGTATTCATGCCTTTTCTACATAAACGCATTTGTCCGGGGGAAGCTTATATTCCCGAATCTGTAAAGTTCTTAGGAGATTTTGGCTTACCCGAAGTAACGCGGGCACAAATTAGAGCGATCGTCCATAGCGATCGCCTTCCCAATGCAGAGGAAGCATGGAAGCAATGCAGTTACCTCAAACAAGCCGAGGAGTTTCGGCTGCTCTATGTCGGCATGACCCGCGCCAAGAAACTACTGTGGCTATCGGCTGCTCAGTCAGCGCCATTCAGTTGGAACACCTTAGAAAATCGCACTGAAAATGCCCCAATTTGTCCTGCAATTACTGAGTTAGCCCGTAAATTTCCTGAACTTGTGTCTTGGTAAGGTAATGCAATGAACCGTAAGGGCAATTCATGAATTGCCCTTACGGTTCACATTGTTGATGCTAAAATATGCCTTGATATTTTGTTAGGAAAACAATATATGTCAACCAGACGCAGTGATAGCGCATTTCCCATTGGTTATAACCGAGATACTGACAGCCTTATTGAAGGAATGACTAAACGTGAATATTTTGCGATTATGATCATGCAGGGATACACAACAGCCAATGCTAAATTTGAAGATGAGTACCAAAAAGCGCGTCTATCGGTTGCCGAAGCAGATGCTTTGATCGATATTCTTGCATACGAAGTAAATCCATTAAAACCAGAATAATTAAAACAAAACTTGCTTTGCAAGTTTTGTTTTAATTATTCTGGTTTTGTATGACAACTGCCACAGGTAATCAATTAATCTATGTTTGCCCGATCACTTAATAAAATATTTAATCAAAAATCTCAAAAACTTACTGTTTATCAGCTTGGCAATCCTGCTTTAAGGGAAATCGCCCAACCGATCGCAGATGTAAATGATCGCCAAATTCAAAAATTAATCGATGAGATGCTCGTTACCCTCAAAGAGAGTAAGGGTGTGGGTTTAGCGGCTCCGCAAATTGGGCGATCGCTGCAATTAATCATCATCGCTTCTCACCCAAATGAGCGTTATCCCAACGCTCCCCAAATGGAACCAACGGCGATGATTAATCCCAAAATCATTTCCTCTTCAGGTGAAACCGAAAAAGGCTGGGAAGGTTGTCTCTCAGTACCGATGATTCGAGGGCTAGTGCCACGCGATCGCCAAATCGAAGTTGAATATACAGATCGGCAAGGCGATCGGCAAGTTGCGAAACTAACTGATTTCGTAGCAAGAATCTTTCAGCACGAATATGATCATCTCGAAGGGAAAGTATTTCTAGATCGAGTAGAAACTAACTTGGATCTAGTTACAGAAGCTGAATATCAAAAATTATGGCAGTAATCAAAAATGTTTTGGGCGAAAATCTAGCTCTATGCTGTTCATCGCCAATAGCAGGATTTTATAGAGATGGATTTTGCCAGACAGGAGATCAAGATCTTGGGATACATGTTATCTGCGCTCAAGTTACTAACGAGTTTCTAGATTTCACCAAGGCTCAAGGCAATGACTTGAGAACACCCGCACCAATGTTTAATTTTGTAGGACTAAAGGCAGGCGATCGCTGGTGTTTATGCGCATCGCGATGGAAAGAAGCATTAGAAGCAGGTGTTGCTCCGCCCGTAGATCTCGCCGCGACCCATGAGGCAGCTTTAAAAATTGTGTCTCTTGATATTCTGAAGCAATATGCAATTTAGACCCAAAAGCTCGCATAGCGAGCTTTTGGGTTAGAGCAATTCTTGACAAATCTTTTCCCAAGCTAAAACAGGATCAGGTGCGGCTGTAATCGGTCTACCGATTACCAAATAATTAGCACCCGCAGCGATCGCATCTTTGGGAGTCATCACTCGACTTTGATCGCCAACTGCGGTTCCTACGGGACGAACCCCAGGCGTAACGAAGCAAAAATCATTGCCAAGTAGCGATCGCAGCTTCGCCACCTCATGGGGTGAACAAACTGCGCCTGTGAGTCCACTTGCTTGAGCGCTTAAAACCATATACGAAACATATTCTGAGACTTCAAGCGATACCTTGAGATCCGAGGCTAGTTCGAGAGCAGAAATACTCGTTAATAGCGAGACCGCCAAAAGTTGCGTTGAAGAGCCTTGGACTTCAGCTTGAGCGGCTTGCATCATGGCTTTTCCCCCTGAGGCGTGAATTGTTAGGAAATCTGCACCATATTTTGTCGCTACTCGACAGGCTGAAGAGACTGTGTTGGGGATGTCATGCAGCTTTAAATCTAGAAATACCCTTTTATCTCTTGCCTTCAATTCGCGCAAAATCGTACTGCCATCAGCGATAAATAGCTCTAGCCCAACTTTCCAGAAACTTACTTGGGGTAGGCGATCGCATAAATTTATGGCTTCGTTTGCAGAAGGGACATCCAACGCCACAATAATTTTTGCTTGGGGATCTGCTTCAGGATTAAGGTTTATTTTCATTGCTTTATCGCAAATTTGAACGATACTAGAGCCTAATCCTATTACGTATTGTCGTTCGGAGGATCTATGCGAGCGGTATTGATGGCAGGCGGTTCAGGAACGAGATTACGCCCACTTACTTGCGATATGCCAAAACCGATGGTATCGGTGCTAAATCGTCCCATTACCGAACATATCCTGAATTTACTTAAGCGTCACGGCATTAGAGAAGTAATTGCCACATTGCATTACCTGCCTGATGTAATTCGCGAACATTTTGGTGATGGTTCGGATTTTGGTGTAAACATGATGTACGTGGTTGAAGAAGATCAACCACTGGGAACCGCTGGCTGCGTCAAAAATGTTGAAAGTCTTTTAGATAGTACTTTTATAGTCATTAGTGGCGATAGTATTACTGACTTTGACCTCACTGCCGCAATCCAATTTCATCGCCAAAAGAAATCAAAAGCTACCTTGATTTTGCGCCGAGTAAGCGATCCCATGGCTTTTGGGGTAGTTATTACTGACGAACAGGATCACATTCAAAGATTTTTGGAAAAACCGTCAACGAGCGAAGTTTTTTCCGATACAGTCAACACGGGTATTTATATTCTTGAACCTGAAGTTTTAGATTTTTTACCAGCCAATGAACCAAGCGACTTTTCTACAGATCTGTTTCCCCTTTTACTGTCTAAAGGCGTGCCGATGTATGGCTATATTGCTAATGGTTATTGGTGCGATATTGGCTCCTTAGATGCCTATCGACAAGCCCAGTATGATGCGATCAGAGGGAGAGTTCACTTAGATCTAGATTATGTGCAATTACGGACAGGGTTGTGGATTGGCAAACATACCGTTATTTCGCCTACCGTCCAGATTGAACCACCTGTGCTGATTGGGAGTAATTGCTCAATTGGCGATCGCACTAAAATCTCCGCTGGGACAATCATTGGCGATCGTGTCACGATTGGCACAGATTGCGATCTCCAGCGCCCGATTATAGGCAATAGCGCCATGATTAGCGAAGAATGTCACCTTTGGGCTTGCACGATCTCCCGCAATGCTCGCATTAGTCGCCGCGCTCATGTAATGGAGGGCGCAGTGGTTGGCTCCAACTCAGTCATCGGCGAAGAGGCAAGAGTTTTCCCGAATGTGCGAATTTGGCCGAGCAAACATGTAGAAGCAGGAGCAACCCTAACCACAAACTTGATTTGGGGAGCAATGGCTTCGCGTAATTTGTTTGGGCAATATAGTGTGTCTGGTTTAGCCAATGTAGATATTACGCCAGAATTTGCGGTCAAGCTTGGTGCAGCCTATGGTGCTACTCTCCGCCCCAACTCTCATGTGATGGTTTCGCGAGATCAACGCACGATTTGCCGAATGTTAACGAGATCGCTAATTTCAGGATTAATGTCCGTGGGCATCAATGTGGAAAACCTTGAGGCAACAGCGATCCCTATTTCGCGATTTATTGCCCCAAGTCTCGGTGTAGTTGGTGGCATCCATGTGCGCGTACATCCTGATCGTAACGACTGCGTGATGATTGAGTTCCTTGATGCTAATGGGATTAATATCAACAAATCCGCAGAGAAAAAGATTGAAGGCACATTTTTTAAAGAAGATTTCCGTAGAGCAAGAATCGAGGAAATTGGTGAAATTAGCTATCCCACTCGCGTTTTAGATTATTACAATAGCGGCTTTGCGAAAAATATTGACGTTGAGGCAATTAGGTTTAGTGATTGTAAAAAAATCGTTATTGACTATGTATATGCGGTGTCAGGCGCAGTTTTACCTAGAATATTAGGCAAATTTAGTACCGATGTTGTAGTTCTCAATGCCAGTCTCAATGAAGTCGCCCCAGCACCAGTTGATCGCGAAAAAATGTTGACTCAGTTAACTGATGTAGTCAAAGCAGTACGGGCAAATTTTGGTGTACAAGTCTATGCTAATGGTGAGAAATTTATCTTAATTGATGAGCTAGGCAAACCTATCCGTGATGAAGCTTTAACTGGATTAATGGTGGAAATGGTACTGACTTCTCAGAATGGGGGCACTGTCGTTGTACCTGTCTCTGCATCAGGTATGGTGGAACTGATAGCAGAAAAGCATGGGGGCAAAGTGATTCGCACCCGAGCCAATCCAACAGCTTTGATGGCGACTTGCCATAGTCATGAAGGTGTAGTGCTTGGTGGGTCAGCAGAAATGGGATTTATATTCCCCCAACTTCATCCTGGTTTTGATGCGATGTTTAGCATTGCCAAGATCATGGAATGGATTACGCTGCAAAAGCGATCGCTATCGCAAGTACGTGTACATTTGCCCCGTTGTCATTTTCGCAAACAGACCGTCCGCTGTCCTTGGAGCATCAAAGGAACACTCATGCGTCATTTGGTCGAATCTTATGGGCGCGAAAAAATTGAGCTGATTGATGGGGTGAAAGTTTTTTATAGCGATCGTGATTGGGTTTTAGTTTTACCTGATGCTGGTGATCCACTTGTGCATGTTTTCGCGAATGGATTTGATACGCCATTGAGCAATGGACAAACATGGGCTGAGCGTAATATTGAAGATTTTTGCAGTCATATTGATGGTTTCTGCAAGATTCAAGTTGCTCTATCCAAAGATTCTGTGCTTTTAGATAACTAGGAAAGATTTTTTGGCAAATGGGTTGACAAAACCCTGCCTTCCTTTGCTATAGTAATTACCGCGCAATCAAAGAAATTTGAAAAACGCATCACGCCAAAATACAAAAGTATTATTGGGGTGTCGCCAAGTGGTAAGGCATCTGGTTTTGGTCCAGACATTCCGAGGTTCGAATCCTTGCACCCCAGTTCTAAATAAAAAAGCTCCTTAACAAGGAGCTTTTTTATTTCATTTGCCCTAGTGTGGTGGTCTACGCCCGCCACACTAGTCGTGTTTTATTTGCTAAAAATTATTTAACAAGGAGCTTTTTTATTTCATTTGCCCTAGTGTGGTGGTCTACGCCCGCCACACTAGTCGTGTTTTATTTGCTAAAAATTATCTTTTTTGCCGCGAATTCTCGCAAATACCCTCTCAGGAATCTTAATACCAGCCGATCGCTGAATTGCAGGAAAATCCCAGCGCATAAATGGATTAGTTCGTTTTTCAAGTCCAATCGTGGTTGGTACAGTTGCTTCACCTCTTTGCCGCATTGCGGTTGCTGTAGTCATCCGTTCTTGTAAATCAGGATTATCACTATCCACTGTCAGAGCAAACTTGAGATTGCCAAGCGTATACTCATGAGCGCACCAGACGCGAGTATCATCTGGCAATTGACGCAATTGATCTAGTGAGGCAAGCATTTCCGCTGGAGTGCCTTCAAACAATCTGCCACAGCCGCCTGCAAACAAAGTATCACCACAGAATAATTCACCACCTTGGTCACCCCTTGGCTCAAAGTAATAGGCTATATGGGCATAGGTATGACCAGGCACAAAAAACACCTGAGCTTCCCGATCGCCAAAAGTAACACGATCGCCACCTTTTAAGAAAACTTGCTGATGGGGAATGCGATCGCGGTCTTTTTCGCCACCGTAAACAATTGCATCAGGGAATTTTTTAATGAGCGCATTATTTCCACCAACATGATCACTATGGTGATGGGTGTTAAAAATCGCAACTAAATTTGCTCCTAATTCCTCTAATTTATCAAGAACAGGTTCATGTACAGCAGGATCAACTACTGCTGCTGTATTGCTAGCAGGATCATGCAAGACAAAGACGTAGTTGTCACTGAGAACGGCTAAACGGTAAATATTCATAGAATCTCTCAGTTGGATAATGTACAAATTGTTGATAAGCTTTGCGAAGCAAAGCTTATCAACAATTATTGGGATTGAAGTAATGCGATCGCAGCTTCTAATCGAGAAGGATAATTTTTAGCAAACTCCTCAAACCATAAGCCTTCACCACCAAGCGGATCGAGCTTTTTCAACCATTCAGTTGCGGTTTTTGTGATCTCTTCTTGATCTTTAGCTTTTTGCTGATTAGCAATCTGCTTTAAATCGCGATCTATCACAGGTGAAGTCTGTTTAGGTGTGACCTCGGGCGTTACTTGCGGTGATGGTGATGTGTAATCAGGCAAATAGGTTTGCGAATTACTTTGTGAATTAATCCGCAAATCATCTAACAAGCTATCCAAAGAATTGGTGGCAGGTGCGATCGATTGGCTGTTGTTTTGGCTAGGCAACTGAGGAGTTGTCTTATCCTCTGTACCATGCTTACTAGTTTCTGGATCTTTATATTTGCCCTGAAGATCCGAAAGAATGGACTCAAGAGATTCCATTTGATTTATATCTATAAATATCTATGTAATTATTCCCTTTGGCAATGTGAGCAGAGCTTTGCACTACTCACATTACATTAATCATTAATAGCGCTCAATAACACTTCCGCAAGTGTCATATCTTCCATATCACTCAATGTGATCGTATCTACGATGTCAAAATTTGCTCCGATACTCTGCAACTTGTCATCTAGAGCCTTGAGGAAATCAGTGGCACTAGCATCGGAACCGACTTGAATAAAGGAGATTGCTAGTTCTGCATCTGAACTCAGGCGGCGCGTTGCGTCGATGATGACTTCAAACACAGAACGACGATCATCTGGTTCTCCATCGGTAATCACTAAAATTGTTTCCCCTGCCTTAGCTTGACCAGCCTTTTTATGTTGAAAGTATTGGTTAATCGCATCTTGCAGGACGGCGGTCAAATTCGTACCGCCCATCGGATCATTCTCTTGGAAGATTTGCTCAACTTTAACTGCCGACACGTTGTCGTATCGCTTAAATTTCCCTGAGAACAAATACACCGTAATCCCGTCAGGATCTAACTGATCGCATTTACGAGCAAGAGCAAGCGTCGATTCCTTGACAATTTCCCACCGACTTTTGTTTGTGCCTCTGTCAGTGTTTGACATGCTTCCACTTTTATCGATGATTAGGGTATAGTCGCGCTTGTCTAACATATACAACTCCTTAGCAAGAATTTGAACTACAGCGCTTTGCGCTTGACTTAAATTATATAGCTTTTCTTAAATCCAAAAAATCATAAAGTAGGGCGGGCAATACCCACCTTACTAATTAATACCAATTCACTGAAGTGTTGTCACACTTTTGTAAGGTAAAAACCAAACCCTGTAAAGGTTTTAAAAGCACAAAATGACGTAGCCATTTTGTGCTTTGGTTTTAGACCGCTGAATTTGGGTTTGATATGATAGAGATCGCTAATTTTGATCCCTTTTGCAATATTTTCTAAGCTCATGGCATTGTTTGACATTCGTACACCTTGGCCGCCCACTGCCGATCAACCCAAAGCGATCGCGCAATTATTTGACGGATTACAAAAGGGCTTGCGTTATCAGACACTTTTGGGCGCGACGGGGACAGGCAAAACCATGACTGTAGCCAATGCGATCGCTCAATATCAAAAGCCCACCTTGGTGCTTGCCCATAACAAAACCTTAGCAGCACAGCTTTGTAATGAATTGCGAGAATTCTTTCCCAACAATGCCGTCGAATATTTCATCAGCTATTACGATTACTACCAACCAGAGGCATATATTCCTGTAACGGATACCTACATTGAGAAAACCGCTTCGATTAACGATGAAATCGATATGCTACGGCATTCAGCCACGCGATCGCTCTTTGAGCGCAAGGACGTAATCGTAGTTGCCTCGGTAAGCTGTATCTATGGTTTGGGTATTCCTGAAGAATATCTCAAAGCTTCAATACCCTTGGGTGTAGGTGTGGAATATGACCAGCGAGAATTATTGCGATCGCTAACCAATGTACAGTACGAGCGCAATGATATCGAAATGGGACGCGGTAAATTTCGAGTCAAGGGTGACATTTTAGAAATTGGGCCGGCTTACGAAGATCGCACAATTCGGATCGAGTTTTTTGGTGATGAGATCGAAGCGATTCGCTATGTTGATCCAGTTACTGGCGAGATTTTGCAAAGTTTAGAAGCTTTGAATATTTATCCTGCACGTCACTTCGTTACTCCTGCTGATCGCTTGGAGATAGCCTGTGCGGACATCAAAGAAGAACTTGAAATTCGACTTGAAGAATTAACTAATGCAGGGAAATTACTCGAAGCTCAACGGTTAGAACAACGCACCAAATACGATTTAGAACTGTTACAGGAAGTTGGCTTTTGTAATGGAGTTGAAAACTACTCGCGCCATTTAGCAGGTCGTCAAGCTGGTGAATCGCCAGCTTGTTTAGTGGATTATTTCCCGAAAGATGATTGGCTCTTGATTGTGGATGAGTCTCATGTTTCTATTCCTCAAATTCGCGGAATGTACAATGGCGATCGCGCCAGAAAGATGACCCTCATCGATCATGGATTCCGTTTGCCTAGTGCTGCGGATAACCGTCCACTCAAGGCTGATGAGTTTTGGGAGATGGTCAAGCAATGCATTTTTGTTTCTGCGACTCCAGGGGATTGGGAAATGGAAGTTTCAGAACAAGTTGTCGAACAAATTATTAGACCAACTGGCGTTATCGATCCCGAAATATTTGTGCGTCCGACCGAGGGGCAAGTGGACGACCTCTACCATGAGATTCAAGAACGGATTAAGCGTAAGGAACGAGTCCTAATCACAACTCTGACAAAGAAGATGGCTGAGGATCTGACTACATATTTTCAAGAGCGAAATCTTTTAGTGCGCTATCTACATTCAGACATTAAATCAATTGAACGGATTGAGATTCTGCAAGATCTTCGCAGAGGCACATTTGATGTATTGATTGGGGTGAATCTATTACGTGAAGGTTTAGATTTGCCAGAAGTTTCGCTAGTAGCAATTTTGGACGCAGATAAAGAGGGCTTCTTAAGAGCAGAGCGATCGCTAATTCAAACCATCGGTCGGGCGGCGCGAAATATTGGTGGACAGGTGATTATGTATGCCGATCGCATGACGAACAGCATGGAAAAAGCCATTTCCGAAACTGAGCGCCGCCGCCGTATTCAAACCAAGTATAACCAAGATAATCAGATTACCCCAACATCAATTGTCAAATCCATTGAAGGCAATTCGATCTTAGACTTTCTCTCGGTATCACGTCGTCTTAATGAACGCCAGCTTGAATATGTGGTGAATAACGCCAAAGATATTCCCCTTGATGATATTCCCTCTTTAATTGGAGAACTGGAAGCCCAAATGAAAGACGCGGCGAAGAAACAAGAGTTTGAGCAAGCTGCTGCTTTTCGCGACAAAATTAAGTTGCTGCGCGATCGCTTACTTGGAAAAGTATAATTTTAGAAAACTAATCTTTATTTATCAGATTAGATTAGAGGTAAATCATGGAAACCATCAGTATCGAAGTCGAGCCAGAAATTGCTAGAGCCTATCAAGATGCAAACTTGATGGAACGAAAAAAAATGCAGCTTATTCTCAATAGTTCGCTCAAACAATTTATAAATAGGAGATCGCTAGAAGAAATCATTCAAGAAATGCAAGCACAAGCACAAGTAAATGGCTTAACCCAAGAAATCCTAGACGAGATCTTGAGCGATGACATCTAAACTAAAATTTGTCATAGATACAAATACATTAGTCAGTAGTATCCTCATTGCCTCATCAGTTCCTGACCGAGCAGTGAAATTAATTAGGCATTCAGGTATCATTTTGATTTCTGTTGCTACTATCGAAGAATTACAAAAAGTAATGAATCGTCCAAAATTTGACAAATATGTAGACCGAGAAATTCGTTCGGAATTTATCGCTCAACTTACCCAACAATCGGAATTAGTTGACATTAATGAACCAGTCATTGCCTGTCGAGACTCTAAAGATGATAAATTTCTAGAATTAGCCGTAAATGGCAAAGCTGATTATTTGATATCAGGCGATCGCGATTTATTAGTTTTACATCCCTTTCGAGGTATTCCAATCATCACGCCAGCCGTTTTTCTTGAGCTTTAATAAAAAACAATCAAAATGCACATTCAACAAGTTCAGATTAAAAACTTTCGATGTTTTGAAGATCTAACAGTTAACTTAAATCCAGATGTAAATATATTCGTTGGCAATAATGGCTCTGGTAAAAGTGCAGTATTAGATGCGATCTCAGCAGCTATAAGTCCATACTTATATGAATTCCAATTGAGGCTTGATGTAAATATTAAAGATAAGCATATAAAAGAGCTTAATTTATTTCAAAAAGATGTAAGAAATGGAGAAAAAATTGACAGAGTTGTAAATATTATTCAATTTTCAATTGCATTAACAAATATACCCGAATTTACAACTTCGTATTTTAAAGAAACAACTGACATCAATAATTTGGGTTTACCACTTCATAACAGAATTTCTTCTGAACTTCTTGATTATGTCTATCAGCATGGAGAGCATTTAAAGAATTATTGGGACTTTCCAGTTTGTGCTTATTATAGAAGCCATAGAAGCCTAATAGATGATCTTGATATACAACTTGATTTCAATCAAGATTTTTCTCCGTTTGATGCATTGAAAAATTCTTTTGATGCAGTTGCTAGTTTTCGTGATTTAGTTGGTTGGGTTTTTGTTCGTGAATTTCAAGAGTTAAGAGAGGGAAAAAAACAAAAAAATATTGAATTTGAGTTTCCTGATTTAAAGCAAATACGAAAAGCAATTTCAATTATTATTGCACCAAGTGCTCGTGTATATTTTTCTCAAGTAAATTCGTCAGCTACAATAATGGTTGAGTGGGAAACTGAAACAGGTGAAAAAATTGAATTGTCACTTGATCAATTAAGTTCAGGATATCGAAATATGCTAGCGCTTGTGATGGACTTTGCAAGACGTTTAGCACTAGCAAATCCACAGATGGAAAACCCACTCGAAGCCGAATCAATATTAATGATTGATGAACTAGATTTACATTTACATCCAACTTGGCAACAAAAAATTATTCCCGACCTCCGCAAAGTATTTCCCAATACTCAAATTATTGCCACCACCCATAGCCCCGAAATTGTCACCACCGTAGAACGTCATCAGGTCAAAATTTTAAAAGATTATCAAATCGAAGAATGTCCTACACCAACTAGAGGTAGATCCAGTTCAGACATAGTACGTGATGTTTTGGGACTAGAAAAATTACGTCCAGACACCGAAGAATCACGAAC
This sequence comes from Pseudanabaena sp., assembly GCA_044354985.1. Classification (GTDB taxonomy): domain Bacteria; phylum Cyanobacteriota; class Cyanobacteriia; order Pseudanabaenales; family Pseudanabaenaceae; genus Pseudanabaena. Next base: position 14,650 of record JBIKYZ010000048.1, read on the forward strand.
ATTGACAGCACTTTTTGATGCGATCGATAATGACAATCTAGAAGAAGCAAAAAGACTTCGATTAAAATTGCAGGATTGGGAACACTTTGATTCTGACCTGATCAGAGCCGATATGCAAATTCATCGTTTACAGCGAAAAGTCAAGGCATGAAGAAAGTATTAAAATCTCCAGAACCAGAAGAACTGCGAAATTATAGAAATAGATACGAGTCACAAATTAAAACACCAAAACAATGGAAAGACTTAAAGAAAACTAGGGTCAAAAATATTATCCAAGGCCAATTAATCACTGATCAAAAAGGTATTTGTGCTTATTGTGAAACCTACATTCGAGAAAAATTTTGTTCGGTTGAGCATTTTATTCCCTGTGAACAATCAAAAGTTAATAACTATGAGAAAAATTACGATCTAGATTGGCAAAATATGTTAGCTGTATGTATTCCACCAGGAGCTATTGAGGATGAAAATGTTGATAATTCGCAATTACCTCACAAATATCCCTGTTGTGGTAAAGCCAAAGCTAATTTTGTTCCTGATGGGCGTTTTTTAAATCCTCTAGAGTTACCCACATCACGATTATTTCGCTTTAAAAGGGAAGATGGTGAAATGTTACCCGATGAAGCTAATTGTGAAAAAGAAGGTATTCCAATTGCATCTGTTCAATTCACTATTCAAACCTTAGGGCTGAATGTTGAGCGACTGAAAAGACTGAGATTAGCGGTAATTAAGAAAATAGAAGAAGAACTTAACTTTTATGATGATGGGATAATTGATCCGACTACAATCGAAAAGCAAGTTGCCTCAGAATATTTTGATAATGGAAAAGAGAACTATCCGAGGTTCTTTACGACAATCCGTTGGGCGTTAAGTAAAGGAGCAGAAGATCATCTGCTTGATATTTCCTACTTAGGCTAGATGCAGCCTTATTGATACAAGATCAAAGCTTTGCGCGATCGCTTGAGTGGCAAGTCGATCGCAACCCGTCTTGGTAAATGGGTTGGCACCTCAAACTGGTCGTCCTAAAACCGATAATTCAGGTAAGTTTTATCAAAGATTGCCATATTGCTTAGCCTCTAAGCGAAACATTTGTGTCATAGTTTTTTAATTACGAGAGGTAAGCAACTATGAGCGGGCGCATCTTAGGGACAACTAAAATTTTAGGAGTGATGGGTTTTCCTGTCAGTCATAGTCTTTCGCCTGTGATGCATAATGCCGCGATCGCAGCGATGGGACTGGACTATGTGTATGTGCCTTTTCTAATCCCTGTGGAGCAATTACCTGCGGCGATCGCAGGTTTGAAAGCTGTTCAATCAGTGCAAGGCTTTAACCTGACGATCCCTCATAAAGTTGAAGTGATGCCTTTACTTGATGAAGTATTGCCGATCGCTAAAGCTGTTGGTGCAGTCAATACGGTCAAGCGAGTTGGAGATCGTTGGGTTGGTACAAATACAGATGTGGCAGGTTTTTTAGAGCCACTCAAGAAACTTAACTGTGATTGGGAAAATATGCCTGCTGTGATCCTTGGCAGTGGTGGAGCGGCTAAGGCAGTAGTTGCTGCTTGCTTGGAATTGGGCTGTTCGGTAATTCATGTAGTGGGGCGAGATCCCAAAAAGATGAAAAAATTTCATGGAGCAATGACTAGCCAACTCCATGATTACAATCTGCGCGTACATCCTTGGACATCAATACCCCACTTGCTAGAGGTTGCAGGAATCGTCATTAATGCCACACCGATCGGGATGGCAGGCGATCCAAATACACCTATTTCTGAAGCGGAAATAAATTTATTGCCTGATCATGCGATCGCCTATGACCTAATTTATACTCCTCGCCCCACCAAGTTTTTGCAAATCGCTGCTGCTAGGGGACTCAAAGCGATCGATGGCTTAGAAATGCTAATTAATCAGGGTGCGATCGGACTAGAGTTTTGGTTAGAGCAAACTGTCCCCATTGAGATCATGCGCCAAGCATTGCTTCAGCATCTTGCTACCAAATAAAAGTGGCGGTGCGAAGCGCCGCCACTTTTATTATTTGGAGCAGTGCGAGGCAAAGCCGCGCACTGCTATGGGGGCTACTGACTTGCGTAAGGATGTAAAACTACTGCTTTGAGAATGCGATCGCCTTTCCAGAGTGGCAGCGACAGCCATAATTTACCTTCATCGATCCATTGCTGGCGCAGAGCAGTACTACTAAGCTGCGGATCGCTAGATTTGATGCAAATAATATTTAAAGTTGGTTCGCAGACCAGTTCTAATTCAGGCGAATCCTCAACCCATTGACACAGATGATTAGATAGATCAAGCGATCGCTCCACAAGATAACGACAACCTGAAATTCCCATCGCTTTCAAAGCCATCCATAACTTAAGGCTATCGGTACGTCTGGTTCCCTGCAAGTTGAGATTTCCGAAGTTAAGCGTATGAGCATCCATATAGGGAAGTTCCCCATCAAAGCCATCAACGAGATGCTGCTTATCTTTCACGATTAGCATCGCACAGGTTCGCGCTACCCATAGCCATTTTTGCGGATTAAAGGTCATGGAGTCAGCAAGTTCACAACCTTGAAATAATGGTTGTAGTTTTGGTGTAAAAATGCCTGCGCCGCCATAAGCTGCATCAATATGAAACCAACAATCATAACGTTTAGCAATTTCACCTACCGATTGAATTGGATCAATTGCTCCTGTTACAGTTGTCCCTGCGATCGCAGCCACAAAAAAAGGTTGTTTTCCTTCCTGAATAGATTTTTGGATGGCAGATTCCAATTCTTCTAAAATGATTTCGCCACGATAGTTGGTTGACACACGCACTAAGTTCTCTTTGCCAACTCCGATTACATTCATCGCCTTCTCAAAAGAAGTATGAGCTGCATCAGAGACAAATGCAACTAAATTACCAGAATCCCCCAATCTCTTACTCTGTGGCAGTTTCCAGTTTCTGGCTAATAATAGTCCTGAAATATTGGCAAGGCTGCCACCAGCCGTAAGTGTGCCAAAACAATTAGTTCCCATTCCAAAGAGATTGCCAAACCATTGCATCAATTGTGCTTCCATTTCTGTAAATACGGGAGCGAGTTCATAGCTCAGCATGTTGTTGTTAATTGCTGAAACTAGAGCATCAGCCCAGATTGTAATTGCTGTAGGAACACTGTCCATATGTCCCATATAGCGAGGATTTTGGAAGTTGACAGTACGAGGCAAAATCTGCGATCGCACTTCTGACAACAATTCTGAAAGCTCTTGTCCTTGATCGGGAATAAGAATATCAAAAGCAGATTCATCTTTTACAAATGGCTGATTTTGAGTATCCAAAACTGAATCCACAATCAGATCAACAAAGGCATATCCTAACTTACGGATGTCTTCGAGATTAGAGCGATCGGGATTAAGAAAGTGTGAATCAAGGAATGATTTTCTTGAAGAATCGGGCATTGTTGCTTTTTTTATAAATAATATCCAATAAAAATCAGGGATTTAAAAGCTGTGGCGCACGCTGCCGAGTGCGCCACAGCTTTTGGGAATTCCTAACTTTTAGCTATTGATGTAAGGAATGCGTGGAATTGAAGCAATCAAAGCCTTGGTATATTCATGTCGAGGATTGGTCAACACTTCTACAGTACTGCCCTGCTCTACAATTTTACCTCCACGCATCACGGCAATGCGATCGCAGAAAAATTGAGCAACAGCGAGATCATGGGTAATGAAGATATAAGTTAGCTTAAATTCCTCCTTAAGATCGCGCATTAACCGCAAAACTTGACTTTGAATCGAAGCATCGAGCATACTCACAGGCTCATCGCAGATGACCAATTTCGGATTAGTAATCAAAGCACGAGCGATCGCTACTCTCTGCAATTGACCGCCCGACAAATCCGAAGGATAGCGTTCGGCTAGTTGTGAATTCAGTCCTACTTTTTCGAGAATTGCATATACTTTTTCGCGAGCAGATTCAAGATTAGGTTCAAGTTTATGAATCAGCAATGGATCGGCAACGCTATGAAAGACCGTCATATAAGGACTAAAGCAAGCACGCGGATCTTGGAAAATCATCTGCATCTGCGATCGCATTTGGCGTAGTTGTTCGCCTTTGAGTCTAGTTAGTTCTACGCTATTGAACCGCACTGAACCGCGATCAGGTTTGATCAATTGCAAAATCGCTCGTCCTGTTGTACTTTTGCCAGAGCCACTTTCCCCAATAATTCCAAAGGTCTCTCCTGAGATTATTTCCAAGTCAACGCCATCAACTGCCTTGACTAAACCAATCGAAGGATCAATAAATCGCGTTAGCAGATTGCCACCAGTGACATAATGCTTTTGGAGATTACTAACATAGAGCATTACTCTTGATGCTGATTTTTGGGTGACTTGGACTTTTGCAATTGCATTAGTCTCTTCAGAATCTTGGTTCTCTTCCAGAGCATTTTCTGGAATATCTTTTGGGATATCTTCGAGAACTTCCAGCTTTTGTACTTCAGAAATATCTTGAAAATCTTGATTAGAAGCTAACTCTTCGGGATGGAAATGGAGAACAGATGCTAATAAGCTTTGTGTATAGGGATGTTGCGGGGAACGGAAAATTTCTTCAACCGATCCTGTCTCTACAATCACTCCGTTATACATAACTGCAATACGATCGCAATATTCAGCAACCATCCCAAGATCGTGAGTGACCAATAGTAGACCCATAGAACGGCTTTTGCGAAGTTCAGTTAGTTCTTTGAGAATATCGGTGGCAACGGTGACATCAAGACTAGTGGTTGGTTCATCGGCTATTAATAAAACAGGATTCAGCAGTAATGAAAGGGCGATCGCTACTCTCTGACGCATCCCACCACTGAATTCATGGGGATATTGCTTGGCTCGTGACGGATCGATACGTACAGCTTTAAGGGCATCCTTGAGTCGTTGTTTGGCGGATTCTGATGTTAGCTTAGGATAATGGGACGCTAACACTTCTAAACCATGCGCCTCTATGCTCATGAGTGGATCGAGTCTTGTCATCGGATCTTGAAATATTAATCCGACTTCTTCACCGCGCCATGTGCCGTCTTTTTTCTCGGCGATCACTTCGCCATCGACACAGATTGTCCCTTCAGTGCTGGCATATTTGGGCAATAGCTTAATTAGTGATCGCCCAATCGTCGATTTGCCACAGCCGCTTTCGCCGATTAATCCTAGCGCTTCACCTGCTTGTAAATGAAAAGTAACGCGATCGACCGCAGGCTCTGCATCGCCATAACGAACAGTCAAGTTTTCGACTTCAAGCAGCATGTTTTTTAAGGACTATGTATCTAAGAGCATATCAAGCTAAAATATCATGCTTCAAGACACATACAGTGCTTTGCTCTGACATGGGAACCAAGATTTTTAGTAAAAGTGTTGCAAAGTGAAGCTTTTACCAAAAATCTTTTGATCTTCTGAGTTGAAAAAATAATAGAGAGTTGCGATTCTTTGCGCCTCAACTCTCTGTTTTCACTAAATTGCTAAAAGCTATACAAGCTAGATATCAAGATAGCGATGAATTGCAGTAAGGTCTAGATGCGCTTCTAGTAAATCTGCCATGTCGTTATAAAGCTTTTGTTGATGATCTAGCCAAGAGATAGAGGCTGGCTGATGTTCAGGAATATTTGCTAATCTGGTTAAAGCTTGGCGCACAGCCGCAGATTCAAATAAACCATGCAAATAACTTCCCCATACCCGATCGCATTGCATTCCTTCATCACGCAACTCGCGATCGGCTTGCACTTGCAATAAAGGTCGATTTTGCGAAGATTCACTTATCTCAATTAATTTGGTAACGCCCATATGAATCTCGTATGTCATCCATTTATCCATAGACTGCTCTGATTGCCAGATTGCCTGCACCTGACGAACTTGTTTTGTAGGCATAAATTCGGTGCTAATTGGTAACAGTCCCAAACCTTTTACTTCGCCTGATGAACCAGCCACACCTTCGCGATCGCATAGATATTTTCCTAACATCTGATAACCACCACAGATACCAACGATCGGAACGCCTCGATGATGTGCAGCCAGAATTGCATTTGCTAATCCTGAAGTTCTTAACCATTGCAGATCACTGAGAGTATTTTTGCTGCCAGGGAGAATAATGATCTTTGCATTGTCTAAATCCGCAATGGTTTTCGCCCAAACGGTCTCTATGCCTAAATCTAATTGCCAAGGCTGACTATCTTGAGAATTAGACAAATGAGGAAATCTAATCCACGCAATCTTTGCACCCTCACCTTTAGATTCCGCTTCACTACATAAACTATCTTCGCTCTCAGGTTGTAGATCTGCGGCATAGGGAAGAACTCCTAAATAGGGAAGATGCGGCATATGATCGCGAAAGTGTTTCTCTGCATCACTAAACAGTCTTAAATCTCCACGAAATTTGTTAACAATAAACCCTAATCCTAACTCCCTAGCAGTTTCAGGTAGAAGCTGATGCGTCCCAATTATCTGAGCAAATACACCTCCCTTCTCAATATCGCCAACAAGAATCCAACGTCCTTGCAAATGGATAATCGGGCGTAAATTCACAAGATCGCGATGCATGAGATTAAGTTCTACAGGGCTGCCAGCACCTTCTAGTAGCAAAACATCGCATCGATCACGCCAATATTCGAGAGAATCACGCACAGTCTCCCAGAGTGTTTCGATATGTTGATAATAATCAACTGCCGCTATATGTTGACGAGCCTCACCTAATAGAACTAATTGCGAAGTTCCATTTCCCGATGGCTTTAATAGAATTGGATTCATTTCTACAATTGGACGCATCCCACAGGCGATCGCTTGCACTGCTTGTGCTCTTCCTATTTCTCCCCCTTCTAAGGTCACATAGGAATTATTCGACATATTTTGCGCTTTAAATGGAGCAACTTTTACTCCATTTCGTCTGAGCCATGCCCCTAATGCAGTAACCATCCAGCTTTTGCCAGCATTAGATGAAGTTCCCAAAACAGATATGGCTTTCATGATGTCAATACGATAAGTTAGGATAGGCGGCACGAAATGCCGCTTATCCTAACTTATCATCGAATTCCAGTGCTAGAGCTATCTCCCAACTTTCTGATTTTAATTTTCGCGGCAAGCCTCGATCGTTTAATTGGCGATCCTGCTCATTGGCTTCATCCTGTGCAAGTTATGGGGTGGTTCATCTCGCAATTTACTGATTTGGTACTGATCAAAGATCCTGCTTCTAGCACTCGTATTCCTCGCTTTTCGCCCCTAATCATGAAAATGGTAGGTACAGTTTTAGGAACTAGCATGATTTTAGGAAGTGGAATCATCGCTTGGTTAATCGTGTTCGCATCGGTAAGAGTTCATCCGATTTTAGCGATCGCTGTTTCTAGTATTCTACTAGCCGCTTGTTTTGCGGGGCGCAGTCTCCGTGATGCCGCCGAGTCAGTGTTAGCTGTGTTGCAAACTGGAAATATTGAAAAAGCTCGCCAAGAGTTAAGTCGTTATGTAGGGCGCGATACGGAAGATTTGACAGAATTAGAAATTTTACGAGCTGTGCTGGAAACTGTTACCGAAAATGCGATCGATGCTGTTACATCGCCATTGTTTTATGCCTTGATTGGCTCAGCATTGTTTGATTATGGTGGCGTAGTTTTAGCGATCGCTTACAAAGCATCTAGTACTCTCGATTCAATGGTTGGTTATCGCGAGGCTCCCTATACCGATCTAGGTTGGTTTAGCGCCAAAACCGATGATGTACTGACTTGGTTGCCCTGTCGATTAACGGTTATTACTTTAGCCTTACTTTCAGGAAAGCCAATTTATGTTTGGCAAATTTGCGATCGCGATGCCAAGCAAGACCCTAGTCCCAATTCTGGATGGAGTGAATGTGTTTATGCGGCAATTTTGCGAGTACAGCTAGGAGGAGCAAATCGCTACCGTGGGCTTATCAAACACAAGCCTTTATTGGGAGATGCGATTGAAGCGATCACATCCCCCAAAATTTCACATGCTCTTAAATTAACGCGCATCTGTTTTTTGATCTGGCTTAGCATTGCCATAGTCACAACTAAGTAGACACGCTTAAACCCTTAAAGTTACGCCCCGCAGGGGCGCAACTTTAAGGGTTTAAGTAATTTATTCTGCACAAGTACTTAAATAAATAGAAAAAATGAATGCTGAGTATCCACTTTTTCTACTTGCTAATTTGGCGACATTCATCGCCAGATATTGATTTGGTACTGCCATCGGGTAAAACCTTAACACAGGCAATATCTGTCTTTAGAGCAAAGAAAGTATAGGCTATAACTCCTGAAAGCAATACTAGAGAAGCAGCAATTAGAACATTTAACGAAAGCCATTGTGGTCGTAATTTCTTCTTGATACTTGCTAGCTTTTTTTGAACTGCCAAAATATGAGGATGCTTATCTTCATGCGATCGCTTATAAATTTTGATTGCTTGTTCATAAAGATTTTTTACCTCTTGATAGCGCTTTTGAGAATAGTATATGGCTGTTAAATCTACCAAACTCGCCGCAATTTCTGGATGCTCTGAACCTAACACCTTTTTTTTGATTTCTAAAGCTTGCAAAAACAATGATTCTGCTTTGATGTACAAAGCTTGAGCATTATAAATTGCTGCTAAGTCGAGCATTGCCGATACGACATCAGGATGCTCTTCACCTAAAGACTGTTTACGAACAGCGATCACCTGCAAAAATAATGGCTCCGCTTTGACAAAATCATTTTTTGAATAATGAAACATTGCCAGATCGGTCAAGCAATTTGCCACACTAGGATGAATTTCTCCATAAAACTTTTGCGTTACCACTAAAATTTGGTGAAGTGTTCCTTCAGCGGCATCAGTATAATTTCCTGATTTAAGATAAAGTTTAGCTAGTTTTTTTAAGCTATCTACAAAAACATCTATGTTGCCATCAACATAGGCGGGCTCTGGATTAATTCGATAGTAAGCCATACAATCGCTGCTAAATACAATTTCATCGCCATGCATCAATACCCAATGATCGCGCCGCTCCCCGTTGAT
>JBIKYZ010000049.1:0-23592 GCA_044354985.1 Pseudanabaena sp.
CAGAAAGACGATTTGCTTCTCTAAATCCATTGTGATGCATGATATTGTCATCGGTCTGTTTATCAATAGATATGAGTTTTGATTTCAATCCTCCTCATGCTCTCAACAAATGTGACACACTACCCAATTTCCAATCAACCAAACCAAAAAAAATTTGAAAGCATTGCTTCGCAATGCTTTCAAATTTTTTTTGGTTTGGGTTTGAGAGCAAAACGTTGTAAAACCCTTATGGAGTTTTTTAATTCACAGAAGTGTTATCACACTTTTGTGGATTGCTATTATCCCCATATCAGCAAGTGGATTAACACTTGCTGATATGGGGATAAACGTGAGTTTGATGTTTGTAACGTGCTTCGGATGGTTTAACGAATGCGCAAAATAGGAAGAATCGCAAAGCGATTCTTCCTATTTTGCGCATTCGTTAAACTGACGTTTTGATTAGAACAGGCATTCAAAAATCGGAAACAAAAAAGTCATCAAATGATGACTTTTTTGTATGTTTAGGCAATTTGTAGTTTATAATACAAATATAAATCATAAGTTATGGATAAAAAAAGTGAAAACTATTCGTGAAAATCAACAACAGCATAGGTATAGCGATTACCGTGATCGCCAAATATCTGAAGATGTGCTAGAAAGCCATGAGCCAAAAGACCATTTACATCCAAACTATTGCCATTGGGCATGGTTGCCAAAACCTAAATAATTTTGCAAACAAAAAAAGGCTCGCTTGTGCGAACCTTTTTTTGTTTGCAAAATTATTTATCTTGCCCAGTAAATTACTTTTTTCTCTATGGCAACAAATAATGTGTAGAGCATTACACCTAAGATGGCTAGAGTGATCAGTGCTGAAAAAGCAAGAGGCACATTAAAGTCTGATGCTGCCTGAACGATTAGATAACCTAAACCCGCATTAGATGCGATCGACTCAGCGATGACGGCTCCGATGAAGGAAAAAGAAACGGCTATCTTGAGAGATGCAAACACATATGGCAAAGTATGAGGCCAGCCAACCTTCTGGAATATCTCAAAATCTGAAGCACCAAGAGCTCGCATGACATCTTTCATTTCAGGTTCGATGGTTTCTAATCCTAACGCTACGTTAACAGCTATCGGGAAGAATGCCAATGCAAAGGCAGTTACGATCGCAGGAATAGCATTTGCGCCAAACCAGACAGCCAGTAGTGGTACTAATGCTGACTTAGGAATAGTATTAAACGCAACTAATAATGGATAGAAAGTTAAATAAATAAGTTTGGAATAACCAATAAGAAACCCTAACACGATGCCAACTACACTGGCTAGAACAAAACCAGCAAAGGTTGTCCAGATAGTTCTCCAAGAGTTTTCGGCAAGTTGTGGTGCAAATTTGATTGTTGCTTCGAGAATTTTTGTAGGGGCAGGTAAATTAAAAGGTTGGATTTTAAATACGAATACTGCCAATTCCCATAGCGCAAACAATACAACCGTAGCGATAGCAGGCAAGATAATCGTCGCGGTTTTTGTATTTAGAAAAGCCTCAAAATCAAACTTTTTAGTCACCCGCCTTGAATTGTCAACAGTTCCCTGCATATATTTTCCTCAATACTGATTGCTAAAACTTGTGAAGACAGAGAATATGCTTTAGCCAGATTCTCTGTTTAACTCTTATGGATATGGCGGCGCAACTCGGCGGCGAGATGAGCAAATTCATCACTGAGACACATTTCTAAGGTTCGTGGACGAGGTAGATCGATCTTCAGTTTGAAAGCAATCTCGCTAGGTCTAGGACTCATTACATATACGGTGTCAGACAGAAATACAGCCTCACGTAAATCATGAGTGATTAGCATTCCTACGCATTTAGCCTCCATCCATAGGGTTTGGAGCATCACCCACATTTCTTCACGGGTAAAGGCATCAAGTGCGCCAAAAGGCTCGTCTAATAACAAAATCTCTGGTTGGTGAATCAATGCCCGACAAAGTGAAGCTCTCTGACGCATCCCACCTGATAACTGCCAAGGGAACTGCTGCTGGAAATCTTTTAAACCTACTGCTTTCAATAGCTTTTGAGCCATCTCTAGATAGCGATCGCGATTAACTTTAAAGTCTCGCTTGTAGGGAGATACTATCTCTAGTGGCAGCAAGACATTATCAATAGTGCGTCGCCAAGGGAGCAATACAGGATTTTGGAAGGCAATGCCGACATTCTTGAGCGGTTTTTTTACGGCTTGTCCATGACAGCGCAGCTCTCCAATTTTGGTAGGGCTTAATCCCGAAACCATTCTCAAAATTGAGGTTTTCCCGCATCCACTAGGACCAACAAATGTAACAAACTCTCCAGGTTCTACTGTGAGGGAGATTTCCTGAATAATCGTCCGCACCGATTCTTCAAACGGGTATTCTAATCCGATGCGATCAAATTCTAGTAAAGGTTTAGGAGAAACGGAGGTTTCAGTAGATGAAGACGTTACAGGCTGAACCATTTTTCTGTACCAATTTATTGAGTGTGGACTTTTTTAAGCCAATTATCAAATACATGAAAACGATTGGCTTAGCCAATCGTTTTCATGTATTTGGGTTCGATTTACTGCAAAGGTTTGAGATCGCTAGCTGGCGGAACCAAGCGCTGTTCTTTAGCAGGCAAAAACTTATCTGTGAAGACATCAGCGACGGTTACTGGTTTCAATTTAAAACCTTCAACAGTCTGATTAACACTCTTTTCTAGACGTTTCATGTCCGCACCACCAAAGCCAGCCGCTTCGACTTCTGGAGTCACATACATCCGTTCGATCGCCAATTTTAGACGCAGCTTTTCAGCTTCGCGATCCATCAATTTACTTTGATCGGTGGAAACAACTAGGTCGAGTGCTGCGGTAGGGTCTTTAACAACCTCCTGCATCCCACGGAAATATGCTTTAAGGAATGCTTTAATAGCATCAGGATTCTTGGTCATAAAATCTTGCTTAACCAAAATTCCATTTCCGTAGAAATCTAAACCAAACTCGTCATAGAAGAAGATTTGGATGTCATCCATAGTCTTACCACCTTTGATCAAAGATGGAATGACCGAAGTATAGAAACCGCTGACAGCATCAACCTTACCCTGTAGCAAGAAAGTCTCACGCAGTTTAGGTTCCATTGTGTCCCAAGTTACTGAATCAGGTGCAATCTTTATCTCTTTAGCAAAAAGCGGGAAAAGTTTCCGTGGTCCATCACCTGCTGGTGCGCCAAGTTTTTTACCAACTAAATCGGCAGGAGTTTTAATTCCATTTGCTTTAAAAGTAACAATGGAGAACGGAGCTTTGTTTTGATAAAAGGCTACGGCAAGAATCTTATCATTAGGATTTTTGTCATTGAATTCCATTGCATTATAGACATCGCTAAAAGCCATGTCATACTTGCCAGTTCCAAGTTTGCTGATCGTATCAGCATTGCCGAAACCGCGCTCATAAGTAACGTCTAATCCTTCTTCAGCAAAGTAACCCTTTTCGATCGCCCAAATCAGGGGTGCATCAAGACTTTGTTTCAAAAAAGGGAGTTGTACACGAATCTTTTGTTTTTCCTTTTTGTCCGTACTACTAGTTTGGGGAGATGATGCTGTAGTAGGTGCAGCAGTCTTGTCTCCAGTTGTGCTTGTAGTTGGTGGTGCAGAGTTACAAGCAGCAAGCAATGCTGTTGAGACGGCAATAAGGAGAATTCTGTTTAACTGTTTCTGGAAAGTATGAAGCATTATTGCCCTGTTAAATTTGATTAAATTTGAAAATGTATACTGTATACAAAGCTATGTCTCATTTAAGGGGAGTAGAAAAGAAGTTTCTGTATATCTCAATACAAAGAAATATGCCTCTCAAACCGATCTTAATCCCGATTTATCAGTAATTATGTAAGCAAGCAATTCAGCAATTCTCATTTTCAAAATAGGTTTTTTGAAAACTCACTTACGGTGGGCTTTCAAAAAACCTATTTTGATGTTTCCAGATCCCAAGACGCTGGAAACATCAAAATAGGTTTCATATTTTTTGACTTTCAGCACCTATAGTAGTAATACCAAAACACAAAATGGCTACGCCATTTTGTGTTTTGGTATTACTGGGTTTGTTTTTTAATTCATAGAAAGAAGTGTGGCAGCACTTTTGTGAATTGGTATAAATAGAGATATCTAGGACAAATCACCCCCCCAGATACAAGTGGCTGTGCGAAGCGCTGCCACTTGTATCTGGGGGTTGGGGAGTTATTTCCTAAGCAAACCTTCTATTGCTATACAGTGCTGAAAGTCAAAAAAGTAGAATAGCTGTAATTAAGCGCAATGGTTTGTTAAGACTTCAAAACTTTGATGTAAAGTATTGAGTACTAAAAGTTTGATATCAATTTGATGAGGGTGTTTACTAATGACTGGTATATCGATAGATTTGGCGGCAAAGTCTCCTCTTTATGTCGGTTTGTTATTTGGTGGACAGTCAGGCGAACATGATGTATCAATTACATCAGCAAAAGCGATCGCCTCAGCCCTCAGCCAAAATCCTCGTTATCGTGTTCAGCCTTTTTACATTCAACGCGATGGTACTTGGCGCAGTCCTGATGTGTCAAAACAAGTATTAGAATCTGGCAAAGGTTTACAAGATTCAGAATTATTAACTAACGCAGCATTTTTCTTGCCAACTGAAGTTCAGCAAGTAGATCTGTGGTTTCCAGTCCTCCATGGGCCAAATGGTGAAGATGGGACGGTGCAGGGTCTATTGCAATTGATGCATAAGCCCTATGTTGGCAACGGGGTACTTGCTTCTTCGGTGGGAATGGATAAGATTGCGATGAAGGCGATTTTTGCGAATGCTGGCTTACCTCAGGTCAAGTATGTGGCGCTAAATCGTTGGCAATGGCAACAGGATGAGCCAGCGTGGAGTGAACACATCGAGGCTACTCTTGGCTATCCTTGCTTTGTGAAACCTTCTAACCTAGGCTCCTCAGTTGGAATTTCCAAAGTACGCGATCGCGAACAGTTAAAAGAAGCGATCTCAAGTGCCACGAGCTACGATCCGCGCATTATCATCGAGCAAGGCGTAGTTGCCCGTGAAATCGAATGTGCGGTTCTCGGCAATGAACAACCCCAAGCTTCTGCGATCGGCGAAATTACTTTCACTAGCGATTTCTATGATTATGAAACTAAATACACTGCTGGTATGGCTGATCTAATCATTCCCAGTAAGCTGCCTGACAACGTGACTCAAGCAGTGCAGTCAATGGCAGTGAAAGCTTTTCAAACTGTTGCTGGTTCAGGTCTAGCCAGAGTCGATTTCTTCTATGTAGAAGCAACTGGCACTGTCTTAATCAATGAAATTAATACTTTCCCAGGATTCACTTCGCTGAGCATGTATCCCAAATTATGGGAGTACTCTGGTATTCCTTTTGCAGAATTATGCGATCGACTTGTAGCGTTGGCACTTGAAAAACATGTTTAAAAGCCAATAAATTTTTCAAAAGTTTTGCAAAGCAAAACTTTTGAAAAATTTATTTTGATGTAATTAGGCAATGCTGCTACGCTTGCGGGACTCTTTGTACGAAGTAGTCACATTGCGTAAACCAGACTTCACCATTTGTTGTTCTAAAATTGCAAAGAAACGGCGGCGATCGCTACCAGTAACAACTGCCTGATTATGAGCTTCCGCTAGAGCTACAGGATATCCATAGCCTTTTTGGACTTGGGCGAGAATAATTTGTAAAGCTTGCGATCGCAGTTCTATATCCAATGCAGTCCAAGCTGGCATCTCAATTCTGGCGAGTTCAGTTCCGACATGGAGATAACAAAAATAAATTTGATGTTCGCCATATTCCTGCAAAATCCTTGCGTGGCTTTTCCAAAGTGGGCTACATTCTCCCACTTTTAACAGCCGACTCCATAAAGTACCATCTCGCAATGGTTGAATCTGACTACAAGGAGCGGAATCAAGAGGTTTAGCATCACAATGGGTCTTGCAATCAGGCTGCTCAAAAGGACAAATTTGTAAACGCAAAAAATTAGTAGTTTCCGCAGCACGAGGAGCGCTGATATATCCTGCTAGGGGAATTCGTTGAGCTTTCAGGTTATCCCATGCAGCCAGTATATCTGGTAAAAGTTGCGATCGCGCCTCAGCAGCAATCTCGTCAAATTCCCAATGAACCAAAGCTCCATCGGTGAAGGCTAACATTGGTGATTTCGGGGAACTCGCAAGAGTTTCTATGGCTAAATTTGCTAGGGCGACATTTTCCGCAACCGTGCGCTTAAAAGTCATCCATTGCTCAGTCTGAATTCCCCATTGACGAGCTTTGTAGAGGTCTTCCGTTTTATAAAATACTTCAGGCACATTATCCAATAATGGATAGATGCCAGAGTTGTAATAAATCGCAACTCGACCAATATTAATCAAATAGCAATAGGCAATTTCGTGTCGGCTGGGAGCTATTTGTGAGCCATCGGTAGCTAATACTATGTGTGGTGTGGAGATTGGAGATATTACTTGAATTTCTGATAAAGCTTCAACTGGTTCAGCACAATTAAAAATATAGCGATCGCGAAATTTCTCACTTTGTTGATGGAGGGATGCTTGATTTACAACTGCTTGATGAAATATGGTTTCTGCGCGATCGAGTTTGACTGTCAACTGCTGAGCTTCCTTCTGCAATTGTTCAGACATCCCTTGCATCTGTCCCATCAATTTCTGTAAATCCAGCATAGTCATATTTCTCTGTTTAAACTAGAAACAAGAAAATTATCACTACAGCAATTACTGATCAAAAGAACCACAATATATTTGTTGAAAGTGCCGCTAAGTAATACTTTCAAAAAAATATATTGACTTGGGTTTGAGCGTAAAGAGCTGTAATATTATTTTCCGCCAAAAAGTGATTGAAAAAACTCAACGATGATATCCCACAAATGATGCTCTGGGAAGATATCTATACCTAATAAACTTTTGACAATATATAGCAAAATTAGAATGGAGATGATTTTTATAATAAATAAACCGACTAGACCAAATGTTTTAGGCTTGTTTTGAGGTCTACTTAAGGAATAACCTTGTACTCCTTTTATACCGATATCGTTAGCCAACTTCAAGGATAGATTATCATCAATTCCCTTGAGAACAGTCTGAATCTGAAAAGCTCTGCTCGAATATGATATTGCTGTCGCCAGTTGTTTTTTTGCTGGTGATACAGGCTTTAAAGCAAAGCTGCGATGCAGCTTAATCATTTTGATCGGGAGCTCTTGCAATTGCAATAATGGGAAAAACTTGCCAGTAAAGTTATCAATTACAACATGACAGCCCATCATCTGCAATTCTGTTATAAAAGGAAATACAAGTGATTGTTTATGAAAGAGAATTTCCTCTTCTATCTCAAAGTAAAGTCTTTTGGGTGCAACTTTGTATTGAGCGAGCCATGTATGGAGTTGGGGAAGAAATTCCTGATCATCAAAGATGTCATTGGATAGATTTATTGAGAGCGTTACATTGGTCTGATTAGATAGTATCGAAATTGATTTTTCAACAATGATGCGATCCAACTGACTGAGTAACTGAGTATTTTGAAGAGCAATGAATAATTCTTGAGGCTGTCGTAAGTTTCCTTGCTCATCGCGCCAACGCACTAGCACTTCATTATGCAGAATAACCCCAGTAGTTAGATCATAAACTGGCTGAAACCATAGCTCAAATTTCTCAGCTTCCAACTGAATTTTGGGAAATTCTTCTTCTATTTGAAGATCGATATGGGCAGTGGTAAGAGGATCGAATTCAGTTTCCATATGATAGTTAACTATACTTACCCAATATCAGTTAATAATAGATGTTACGTGGAAGGAATTCCTGTAATGGCATAGGTTTAGGGCTGGCACGGGGGCACAGCCCCTACGAGAACCTTTAAATTTGGGGGGGGGTAGGGGCAAGCCCCCCGTGGTTGCCCTGCTTCGCTAGCAGCAAGAAATTCATCATCTGAGTTCCACGTAACATCAGTTAATAAACAAAATAAGAGCAGTGCGTTGTACTGCTCTTATTTTATAGAAACTAAATAAAACTAAACCGAAACTGTCTGCCACTCTAGCTTGTCTAATGTGTGTGAGCGCTCTAGTGCACGCTCGAAACTGTCAAGTTTAGGCTCAATCAAGAATGGCTCACCAACATATCCTTGAATTGCTTCTTGGGTTTTCAATCCGTTGCCTGTGATGTAAACAACTGTTACTTCTTCAGGATCAATTTTGCCAGCTTCGACTAACTTCTTGAGAACTGCGATCGTTGTACCGCCAGCAGTTTCAGTGAAGATACCTTCAGTTTCAGCAAGCAACTTCATTGCTTGGATAATTTCATCGTCATTTACTGATTCGATATTTCCGTTGGTCTTGTGGGCAATATCGATCGCATAGATACCATCCGCAGGATTACCGATCGCTAAACTCTTCGCAATGGTTTTGGGCTTAACAGGGGTAATAAAGTCGCGACCTTCTTTGTAAGCAGCAGCAATTGGAGAACACCCTTCAGCCTGTGCGCCACTGAATCGAACGGGCTTGTCATCTATTAAGCCCACCTTCACAAATTCATTGAAACCTTTGTAAATTTTGGTAAATAGAGAACCAGAGGCTAAAGGCGCAACAATGTGGTCGGGCAACTTCCAACCGAGTTGTTCAACAACTTCATACGCAAGGGTCTTGGAACCTTCAGAGTAGTATGGACGGAGGTTGATATTTACAAAGCCCCAACCATGAGTATTAGCGACTTCTGAGCAAAGACGATTTACTTGGTCGTAGTTACCATGTACCGAGAAAACTTTGGGATTGTAAATGGTTGTCCCAAGAACTTTGCCAGCTTCGAGATCGGAGGGAATGAAAACGCAACATTCTAAGCCTGCATGGGCGGCGATCGCAGCGGTGGAGTTTGCTAAGTTGCCAGTACTAGCGCAGGCAACGGTGGTGAAACCTAACTCAACGGCGCGGCTGAGAGCAACGGAAACCACGCGATCCTTGAAGCTCAAGGTGGGCATGTTTACAGCATCATTTTTAATGTAGAGATTTTTGATGCCGAGACGCTTAGCAAGGCGATTTGCCTTGATCAAGGGAGTCATGCCTGTAGATACATCGATATAGTTTTCAGTTTTGACTGGTAGGAAGTCGCGATAGCGCCAAATTGAGAGGGGACCAGCTTGAATTGTTTCACGGCTGACTCTGGCTGCGATGACATCATAGTTATAGGCAACCTCTAGGGGGCCAAAGCACAATTCACAAACGTGCATCGCTTTGGCTTCATATTCTGCACCGCACTCTTTGCACTTGAGATTACTGAAGGTTTCAACGCGATCGCTGGTGTAAGGAGAAACAATCGTTGCAGTCATGTTCTTAGTTGCCTTTCTAGTCGTTAAAGGTTTTAATTTGATTTCTTTATTGAACCAAACTCTAACACAGTCATTTTATAGTCGTCAAATATACCAGACTAAAATAGTCGGGTTTTAGCCTTAGCCGCAAAATTATAGCTAAAGTCATTTGCTCTCTGAACAAATCAAAAGCCCAGAATAGGATTGGCGGCGAGGAGCGCTGCCAATCCTATTCTGGGCTTTTACAGCGCTTTGCGCTCAAACTTAATAAGAGAAATGCGACATTTTCGCAGTTCTTCGCTTCTTGGATTTTAAAGCGATCGCCTTTTTCTCCATCACCCTTCTCTCTTCCTAAATATTCCGCCAACGGTGAAAAAATCAGGGTCTAGAATTAGGCGGCGTAGCTATAAACAGGTGTCTGAATTACACGCTTTGGTTCTTGACCATCCAAAATAATCTGTTGTAAAAATGCCACTGTTGATGGAGCGAAAAACTGCTCTCCTGTTTCTTCGTTGACACGAGCAGGAACATTCTCAATCAAAAAGAATTTGCCGTTTAGTTCTAACGAGTAAGTTACGCGCTTTTCGACAAGTTGTTCTTGATAATTATTCATTGTTTGTCCTCCTTACTGTGAAATCGTTATTCCATTTACTCGGATCGGGTTCATAAGCAAATCGGCGATCAATACATTCATCCAAAAGAATCCTCATATTAGGCAACCACACTCAACAAACTTCTTCCTAGCTCTTCCAAAAAGTAAATAACCTGTTCTCTCGTTACAGACGGAAATCCATCCAAAAAATCATCAATCGATTCTCCCGCCTTGAGATAATCCAAAAGTGTCTGCACGGGAACTCTGGTATTTGTAAATACAGTCGTACCACCCATAACATCAGAAGATTTGCTTATAAACTTAGAGTTTCTAAACATAAATTTGTGATATTTAGATATATTTAATATTCTAGCAACTATCGATAAGCGATCGCTACACTCATAAACCTATCAACAAGTAAAAGGCGATCGCCTATGCCGCGAATCATTAAGTAGTGTCATAATATAAAGCATCGTAACCAATGCGATCGCCAAAGGTAAATTTTATGAACGCCAAACTGATTAATGGACAAACTAAGCTATCTATTAACGTCTTAGTCAAAAATGAAAAAGATGGCAGAGTCAGCGCTAGAGTATTAGGGCTACCTGAATATAGCGTTACTAGCAGCGATCGCAAATCAGCTATTTCTGAATTAGATCGATTAATTACTGCAAACTTATCAGAGAATGAAGTCGTATCTCTAGAACTAGAAATTCCTAAACGAGAACATCCTTGGCAAAAATTTGCAGGAATTTATAAAAATAGTCAGCTATTTGACTCCGTATTAACCAACATTGACTCTCATCGCAGTGAACTGGATTCTCAGACAGCAATTCAAGAGGAAAAAATCGCTTGAGTCTATTGATACTCGATACCGATCATGCTTCTTTATTTCTCAAAGGAAATACTCTAGTTTGCGATCGCATATTTCAAACTGAACCAGATGACCTTGCTATCTCAGCCATAACGGCTGAAGAGATTTGTCAAGGATGGCTTAGTGAAATTAATAAATATAGCCAAGCTAACCAGTCATCAAGACTACTTTTAGCCTATTCAGAATTCGAGAAATCTTTGGACTTCTTCCAAACTATACAGAGACTTAGTTTTGATACTAACGCTTATAATCAGTTTGAGATTTTACGTCACCAATTTAGGCGTTTAGGTACGAGAGATTTAAGGATTGCAGCGATCGCGTTATCTCTCAACGCCACTGTAATTACACGCAATGCAAAAGATTTTGGACAAATTCAAAACTTATCAATTGAAGATTGGTCTTAGGTATAGAGCAATCTACTTTTCGTAATGGAATTTACAACTCACAATTATTAAAGAATCATCATTAATCTTATAGACTAAACGATGTCCATCAGAAATTCTCCTCGACCAACAGCCTTTTAGCTCGTACTTAAGCGGTTCAGGCTTGCCAATGCCGTCAAAAGGATTGATCAATCAAGCTAACAATTTTGCCATAGATTTTCTTATCCTCTTTTACTCAGTTATTAAAATCTTGAAATGCTTGTGGCTCAAATACGATATTTCTCATGCCATTCCTCAGCAGAAATTGTTACCAAGCTTTCACCTTTTTCTATATTAGAAATTGCATCTAATAGCCTTTTACGATTTGTCTCATTCGATAGTAAGTACTCAGTTTCATCCTGATTATTAACTAATAGAATTACCTCAACCTGCGTACCCTCAATCAACTCTGGCGTATAAAGTTCAATCTTGCCATCTTTACCGACAGTTCCAATTTGCTTAATTGCCGTAACCATTGGCTGCACCTAATTTATGTTCTCTATATTATAACTAACTTGATATCGGGAGATGTTCAAATTTTTATGGTAAGTCTCGCAGGTAGTAAAAGCGATCGCCTCTTCCACCATCACTCTTCTCTCTTCCCAAATATCTTAGGCATGAAAAAACGTCAACAGCGATCGCTTTTCATATCAAAAAGAATCATTACGGAGTCGTTCTATAGCATTTTTGAAAGGTTCTATTTCGTTGGAACATAATCGATAGATTTCTTCGGCATCAATACTAAAGTAATTATGAGCCAGTATATTTCTCAATCCCTTAATCCCTGACCAATCAATATCAGGATATTGCTCAAACAATTTTGGAGCAATGAATTTATCAAGTTTCTGTGTGTTTTCACCAATCGCAACTAACATCATGGCGATCGCATCAAGGCGATCTAGCCCATCGTCATTACGAATAAAGTCATAGGCTGTGTCGATCCCAGAAAAACGGCGTTCAATTCTCCTAATTCCTTCTTGAATTTCTAAAAATAATTCTAAAAGCATTGAGCGATCATGCATATACAGCCTCACGATCGATTCGCGCTTTTAGATATTTATTCATTCCATACCAATATCGAATCACATCAACTTTTCTCCCAAATTTTGCTTCTAATTCAATTTTGAGGTTAACTCGCTTTAAGATATTTGGCTGCATATCTACAACAATATCAATATCACTATTCTCATTTGCTTCATTTCTTGCGATTGAGCCGAAGATACCAATTTTGTTGACTTCATAGAGAGTAGCCAAATCATCTTTTAGGGAGCTTAACTCGCTCAATATACTCTCTTTATCTAATGAATTTACAATCATTATAAACACCTTTTTGGGGAAGAATATAGTAATGATATATTTTACCATAACCAGAGATCGCCATACTCCTAAATCCATAAATCCTAACTCTCATCGCATGGTAAGTCTCGTAAGTAGTAAAAGCGATCGCACTTTTTACCAGCCTCTTCAACTCTTCCCAAATATCTTAAGCTAATGAGAAAATATTAATCCCATATACGTGAAACTGGATAAAAATCAAAAGCGGTATCTTTGCTCACTAAGCTGAAGGAATAGTTTATTGCTTGGGCAATTAGTATGCGATCGAATGGATCTCGATGTTTTATCGGTGAATTTGGTAATGGAAGGCTAGAGTATATCTCAATATCCCTAATCGTAATTGGTAGAATTTGGATATTCATATATTGAAGTTCTATTGGTAATGCTTCAATAGGTCGATTTATTTGCAATTTACCAATATTAACTTTAATGGAAACTTCCCAAAGACTGATAATGCTAAAATACAGATTATTCCGTGCGTCTACGATTTCTTTTGCTTTGGTACTAAGTTTAGGATCTTCGCTCAAATACCATAAAATTACGTGTGTATCGAGAATATATTTCATATTACATATATTCCTCTAATTCTTCCAATGGCTCATCAAAATCACTTGACATAAAAATTTGACCAGCCCAACTACCATAGCCATGCTGTTGTTTTGCAGGTTGCTCATCAACGATTTTGACTATTGGATATTTGTTAAGTAGATATTCTGCATAATGCAAAAGTTCTGTTTTGAGTGTGTCTGGCATATTGATGACAACTTGCCATAAGGCGATATCGGTATTCATAATTTCTCCTTTTTGAGGTTTGCTAAAAATATATTAACTTGGCAAGTCTCTCAGATAGTAAAAGCGATCGCACTTTTCCCCATCCTCTTCTACTCTTCCCAAATATTCCGCCTTTAGCATTTCACAATCTCTTTAGTAATTCTTGAACAGAGTATACAGGGATAGTTGAACTCACAAATCCTTTAGCATCACGGGTTACTATTGCGTCTAAATTTTGAGCGATCGCACTATAAATCTGGACAGCATCTTCAAAATCTGTTAAGCCAGATGCAAATGCTGCCTCTAAGACATTACGATTGACTGGACAAATGGTCATAGTGTCTAAAGTACTGGAAACTGCTTCTCTTGCAAGTTCTAGGCTACGGGTATGTTTACGCGCGATGTAGAAAATATCGGTCAGGGTTGTAGCGGTTACGTAGCCAATGATTTGTCCAGAGTCGATCGCGGTAAACAGGTCTTCTGCATCTTTTTTAAAAGGTTCTCTTTCTAGCAAAAAATCTAATAGAACATTTGTATCAATAAGAACTTTCATTAGAGATATTTCTCCATGCGATGCTGTTCTAACATTGATTCGACTTCAGCATCGGTTGGTGCTGACTGGCTAGTTTTGAGTAAACCTTTCATGCGGCTGATTGCTTGCGATCGCTTAGGTGTTGAGATTGGAGTTTCTTGAATCGAGTCGATGATAGAGTGCACAAGTTCTAGGCGATCGCTTACAGGTAATTTACGCACCTGATTTTTAAGTTCTTGCAATAACATAGTGTTACTCCAGTTAGGCTGTGTTGGGAGGCTAGTGTGGACAATTCTAACATTTTCAGCAAATGAAAATTATTAGGATCTGCGATCGCATATTTAATTGCTTAATCGTTACATTGACAAGTCAAATTGGTAAATCTCTCAAGTAGTAAAAGCGATCGCACTTTTTACCATCTTCTTCAACTCTTCCCAAATATCCCACCAACGGCGAAGAAAGCTCGATGAGTATGTCTCTTAAAGTGCCACGCAAATCTTCGCTTTTGGGGATTGGTTGCGGTGGATTGGAATATGGATATACACTAAAAATTGATTCAACTGAAATTCTATCTTCATGGTGGTTTTTCACTAAATTAACAATATGGGATCGCAATTTCATTTCGTTGGTTACTTTCTCAATATATTTGTCAATTTCTTGATTGCTCTGACCGCCCACAAAATATTTCCTAAGCTCGATTAAATCAATTGAACCTGAATGGGTAGATTTTAGCTCAACTAATTTTTGTAATGTTACAGCATTAATAATCGCCATTCCATGAGCTTTTGCTGCATCTTCAAGTTGAGTAGTTGGTTTGCCAGCACCGATTATTAATTTGACTGCTTTTGGAAACAGATCTCCCCTTCTTAAAGTTCCTAAATTAAGAAGTTGTACGGCTGTATCATTGGGGATTTTCTTTCCTGCTTTGCATTCTCCAAATAGAGCATATGGTTCTAGACATAACAAGTCTAGTCCGCCTGCCCCACCTTTATGCGTATAATCAGCTTTAAAGCCCAAAAACTCCAATGCCTTCCGTACTATATTTTCAAAATCTGTGCCTGCTTGCCAATTGTTCTTTCCCGTGTCCGTTTCGATACTGCGATCACCTAATGTTGAAATCGTTTTAATCCAACTTAAACTATTATTTGGTTGGGTTTCCTCATCTGTAACCTCCTGTGGCTCTACGGTCATTATGTTAGGATTGATTTCTAAAAAAACGTCATCATCCAAAACAATATCTGGAGATTGATTAGGAATAATTAATAGTTCTAAATCCTTTGATTGATCTTGAATTTGTTGAAATTGTTCATCATCAAGAATAGAAATCTTCTCGAAAATATTAATTGACTCAGGTAGAGGGACAAAATTTCCTGTTGATTGCTGCTGAACTTGAATGGGATTAGGTAGTTTATAAACACGCAAAACTAATAAAAATATGCTTGCACGTTGTTGAAAGATTGACTCTAATTCTTCGATAGGTAAGGCTGTTAGCTGGGAAAGTTTTAATAGGTCAAAAGTATTATCAATACTTTCACAGCTTTTACATTCTGCCCAAAGATCGACAGTTACTAGATCTGAGTTTTCAACTTGTAAATCAGGATAGAGAGCAAATGATCTGTCGATCGCAAGAAATGTTTTAGAAAAAGCACCAACGATCGCACCACTTCTTAAAGCATCTAAATTTGTTGCTGAAATGCGTAAACCGTTGACGATGGAAATCATAAAATTTTCTAAAATCTGTTTTGTCTATTCGAGGAAGCTATCTATATCAATATTCACTTCATCAGTAATATCAATAAAGGCTGGTTTCACTTCATCACTTTCGTTCTCAATTACTGCTTCAGCTTCAGTATCATCATCAGAAATCAGAGTTGCGGGGTTGCTTAAGATGTCTTTAATTAAGAGATTATTGAAAGCAATTTGTGAGTCTGTAATAAAAGCTAGAATGGCATCTTCGCTAACACCGTAAATTTCGCGCTTGTCCTGTACAGCAAGAATTGCGATGAGTGGTCTTACATGATCGGCAACTAGATAGATGTATTCACCACCCAATTCATCAATTAGTTTGGCTCGCAGAGTGTGGGCTTCCCATTGCTTTTTAATCTTTCTATCTTCAGAACGAATCATACAACCACGAGTAAGCTTAAACTTGTCATACCATGTCAGCCTGTGCATCCTTGAACCAACAGTCATCCCATGAGTATGTTGAATTACACCAACACCGATCGCCTCTTCTTTCTCATTATCAGTTGCAATAATTTTAAATTGAATTGCTCCTGCATTTTCTCGTAAAGGTTTAACTTGATTCGTAACATCTTGGACGAGAACATTTTCAACTGTCTGCCCTTTTAGGGTTGAGAATCCAAGGTAAAGCGCTCTAGCAATGAGATCGCTATCATCCAAGAAATCTTCATTGATTTGAGCAAGTTCTCTGTCATAGGCTTTTTGGATTAACTCCTTTTGGTTAACAGGTGGTGGAGAAATTGCAAAGTTATCACGACACCATTTTAGTAGCTCTCTAATAGTTGGTTTTTCACTTCCTAGAGATCTCAATTTTTCTTCTTCAAAAGGAAATACGGGATTTGGTGGTACAAGATTGTGAGATTGATAAAACTCTTGAAGCCAAAGTTCTACAACATTAATAACTGACTCTGCATCTGCGTACTTTAGTTCAAGGGGTTCTGAATACTTTGAAGAAAATCTATCTTTTATTCCCGTCCCATCACCTGATTTCATATTTTTTAAGAGATCTCTCCAAAAAGCAGGAGGTACTACTGACAAAATAACTACTCCTTTTGTAACGTCAGACTGTTCAATTGCATCAAATAAATCCTTGACTAATCCACCGACAACTTGAGACTTGAAATAGCCAGCTTCATTTACCTCTAGTCCTTCCAGTTCATCAAAACACACGAGAATAGGATTGTAGTCTGACGCTATGCTGATAATCTGTAGTGCGGCACTAAGAGCATCTGCCTCTAATAGTTTAATTTCCTTTGTTGGGTTGGGCAAACCTAGTTCTTTTGCCTTTGCATCAGATAGCTCTTTCCCTGCAAGCCATTTAATCGCAAAAGGTGCATGAGCAGCACTTCCTAATGTCCAGAGAATTGCTCTAACAATATCAGGATCACCAACTTTTGGCTTTACTTTAAGAATTGCATTAGTGAGTTGATCAATTAGATTACGGTTATTTGCCAATGCTTGAGGTAGCTTATTGACTAGCTCTAACGCAGGTCTTTTGTTAGCAACAACTTGATTTACCATTGCGGCAGCTAATTCTTGCCATTGGGTAACGCCATGTCCATTCGACTGCTTGAAACTGTCCGCGAGAATCTGGCGAAATTGGTAATGAATCAAATTCAAGTCACCATATTTGTTCGCGTAGACGAAAAAAGCTTTATTTTCTGCTTGTAAGCCTTTACGAATCCGCCTAATCAAATGACTTTTACCAACTCCAATTTCAGCACTAAAGGCAAGGGATGTTACTTTGGGCTTACCTGAACGAACTTGCTCAATTGTTTCAAATACTGCATCCGAAGCATGAGCGTTTAAAGTTGTCAGATCAGGAAAACTGCCATTCCAAATATCTTGACCTGTGATAATTGGCGGCACATCGAACGGATTATTTTTGTTGATGACCGCATAAAGTTCATCAAAAGATGACGCTGTAGACATTACAAACCTCTTCAAATTATTAAATTATTTTTTAAATTGAGTTAAATCAACACAGAGTAATACTTTTATAAAAGCTTGGCGTAGTAACGTAAACCACCAAGTTCTGTAGTAATCGAATCTTGTTCCTTATCTGGTGTAAGGTCTGTAACCCTACCTGTAATAAACTGAAAAATCTCTTTTGACTGAAGCTCTAGCATCCAGTTGTTAAACTGCGATCGCGTTACACGTTCACCGATCGCTCGTCTGATCCGATAAATAGGGACAAGATTATCAAAGTTGTAATCACGATTAAGTTGATCGTAAGTTTCTGAAGCCACAACCTTAAACTCTTCGTAAGTCGAGATCTTAGGCGCGATCGCATCCACACTTACACCTTGATATTGCCTAAACCATCTCAAAGCAGCATTCGCCAACCGACTACCCACCAACTGCCCCTCAAACCCAAAATCCGCCGACAGCAAACCATTTGCCAACTGTTGCGAACCCGCATCCGTCAACGACAACTTCGGTACTTTCTTATCCATCGTCAAAGCGATCGCACCACGATCAGCCAAATCATTCAAACTAACATCATAAACAGCTTTCTTTTCCTTACCCTTATATGGGCGCAAAAGCTCACTTTTCTTGACTAGCCCTTGCCCATTTCCCAAGCCCCATAAATTTAGAAGCAAACGAATCTCTGTATTAACTTTACTCATTGTTATTTCTTAGGTTACGAACCCGAACTATGTAGATATCTGCAAGGCAAAAAACAAAAACGAAATCAAGCAACCACACCCACTTTTTTTAGGATAATACTTTTCTGACCTGTTTTCTAAATTTCCAAGGATTAAATCGTTTATAAACAAGCTTTTTATAGAATTCATGCGATCGCCAAAGATTATATGCACTGCAAGCGATCTTTAGTAGCTAAGGAATAAAGATTTAAAGAAGCCCAAAATTGTTTCGATGGGCTTCGCCTAGGGAAACAATTTTGGGCTTCTTTCCTAATTCTATGATTAGCTAATTAAAATAAAAAATGGGAAGAATCACAAAGAAATTCTTCCCATTTTTATCTATCTATGCCGTGCTTTGCAACTATACAAATAGCACATCTATTTAACAGCCTTCTGGTCCACAGAAACTACTTCCATATAGCACCTCTACATCACTGATATAGGCAATACCCGCAAAATCAAGGAAATAAGCAACTGCAACCTTATCCGCAATGTTCTGAGCTATAAGGCGATCGGATGTCAGCACCTCAAACCTTATATTTGTACTCATGTCATGATGACCAGGCTCTTGTGAAGAGCGCACGTTGCGGCTGCCTTTACCGCCAGTTTCTATCACCGTGTAACCAGTCGCTTCAGAATCTTCGATGATATGGGCAATCTTTTTCAGGAGAATCTTTTCTGTGATGATGACAAGCTTTTTGGCTGGTTTAGCCATGTCTATTACCTCTTTTGTTAATTAATCTAATGAGTATGTTAGATCGGCGTATCAACGATAAAATCCGACCTATCTGGAATTACTTGCCAGCGATCGATAGCGCCTGAGCCAACCCAATGAAGAGCGGAATACACAAGCCGATCGCAACTGGCGTACCGATGGCTGTGGAAGCGCCGATATAGGCAGAGGGATTAGCTGATGGGATACCAGCTCGCAATGTGGGAGGACCTGAGATATCTGAGCTAGAAGAAGCGATGACCGCCAAGACCACAACACCACCCCAGCTGAAATTAGTGGTATAGTGGGCGATCGCACCTAAACCGAAAGCAAGCAGCCCATGCACAAACGGAGCAATCACACTATAAACGACATACCATTGAGCCACCTTACGCAGTTCGCCAATTCTTGACCAAGCCTCCATACCCATAACCAGCATCAAAATTGATAGCAAGCCACGGAATGCTGGGTCGTAGAAGCTTTTATAAACGCTTTCTGGCTGGGTAAATATGCCAAGAGCCAAGCCCAGCAACATTGCTGATAGAGCAGATCCTTGGAGGCTTTCCTTGATGATCGGCCAAATCTTGACCCGATTAACCGTATTGCTCTGTTGGTTGAGATACTCCTGACGAGTGTTGGGTAACTCTTTTTGATCGGGCTGCTCACTTAAAGAAGTCTGAGCAGTAGAAAGAGCTGCTGCTTTAAGTTTCTTATTGTTGAGATAAATATTGGCTACAACGATTGCAGTTACGAGCGCGGGGATATCCATGAAGGGATAAAGTGCTCCAGCCCATGCCTCGTATGGGACTTTTTGTTCTTCAAGTAGTGTCAGTGCGGCTGCCATAGTAGAGCCACTCACTGCACCAAACAATCCACCTGTCGCGATCGCATCTACAGTTTTGACTTTCGGTAGCTTAGCCAATGTATAGCGTGCGATGAATACAACCAGAATACCCACGATTACAGCGAATATCATGGGCAAAATCATCTCCGTCAAGTTAGAATTGCGGATCGCAATACCACCTGTTAGACCGATTTTGATAAGCAGCATGAAGACAATGATGGTAACAACCGACTCAGGAATTACCAACTCGCTACCGAGAGCGGCAATAATCATGCCACCAATCAAAAAACCGAGTGTTGGGGATTGCAACTGCTTAACGAAGTCCATTAAAAATAAGGACCAAAAATCCACGAATGCCTCCTTGTGTTTCCTCTTACGAGGAATATTGAACTAAATGAAATTTAAAGAGTTAAAAAAATTAATAGTGAAAAGCTTGTCACTTCGAGCAAAGGTATTGCATTAGAACCTTTAGAAATGACTTAAGAACATTCTTATTTCAAACTTTGGAAATATAAACTACTTTTATTTTTTTACTTTTATTTTTTCTAACTGTACGCTACTGTGAGTGCCAGTACATATTGAATACTGAATAGAATACTTATTGTTTGCATATGATTTTCTCTATGCTTTTTGGGTTACTTGAGCAACGTTTTTAGGTCACTTGAGACGTAAGTCAAGGGGTAGATTGGATAACTAACAAAATCAAATTTGATAATCTCTCTCCCTAATCAATGCGCTATTGGATGCGTTACGTTGCATAACGCATCCAACAAATAAATTTTTACTTTCTTAAAAATGTAACTAGTCTTACTAGAGACAGATAACCGAAACCGTAATAATGTGAAGTCTAGGTTTCTTGGATCACCCCTAACCATAATACAAAGGAAAATAGCCTATGTTCTCGATCGCAGCGATCGCCAATCATTTATCTGGATTGCACATACCGCAGCCTCTACTTGCCACCGCCGAGTCAGAAAATGCTCCAGTTATTTTGTCAGGTGTATTACTCACCCTCATTTTCATTTACATCGCCAGTAAAGTTGGTAGTGAAATTGCTAAGCGGTTAGATTTACCTCCTGTTTTGGGAGAATTAGTCGCTGGTGTAATTATTGGTGTATCTGCATTGCGCTTAGTCATCTTTCCTGAAGGGGGTTTTGCTGCTTCGGACTCTTTGATAATGTCGGGCTTGCAGTTGCTCAACAACCTATCACCAGAAGCCGTTAACAGCATATTTGCAGAACAAAGCGAAGTAATTTCGGTAATAGCTGAATTGGGCGTAATTGTCCTTCTATTTGAGATTGGTTTAGAGTCAGATTTGCGCCAACTCAAAGAAGTTGGTATCCAAGCCTTTGTAGTAGCCTTTATCGGAGTAACTGCTCCCTTTGCAGCAGGGACATTAGGACTAATGTACTTCTTCCATGTGGCGGCGATTCCCGCCATTTTTGCAGGAGCTGCACTCACAGCAACCAGTATCGGCATTACCTCTAAGGTTTTGGCAGAAATCGGTCAGCTAAAATCCAAGGAAGGACAAATCATCGTTGGTGCAGCCGTCATCGATGACGTACTAGGAATCATCGTTTTAGCGGTGGTAGCAAGCTTAGCGAAAACAGGTGAGGTTGATATTACCAACGTCGCTATTCTGTTAGTCAGCGCGATCGCCTTCTTGTTTGGGGCAATCTTGTTAGGTGGCTTCTTTAACAAAAGTTTTGTTGCATTAGTTGATAAGCTCCAAACTCGCGGCAATATCGTCA
Source organism: Pseudanabaena sp. (assembly GCA_044354985.1). GTDB lineage: Bacteria > Cyanobacteriota > Cyanobacteriia > Pseudanabaenales > Pseudanabaenaceae > Pseudanabaena. The sequence goes on from JBIKYZ010000049.1 coordinate 21,540, forward strand.
TTCCAGCTTTTATCTTTGCCTATGTGATGGCTTTTATCGGTAATGCAATTCATTTAGAAGCAATTTTAGGAGCCTTCGCCGCAGGATTGGTACTTGATGAAACCGATGCTCGCAAAGAGTTAGATGAACTGGTTAAACCCATTGCAGATTTACTCGTACCCGTTTTCTTTGTGACTGTAGGGGCGAGAGCCGATCTCAGTGTTCTCAATCCGATGATCCCAGAAAATCGCAGTGGCTTATTAATCGCGGTATTTATGCTCGCAGTTGCGATCGTGGGTAAAGTCATCACAGGTTGGGTCGTTTTTGGCATACCTGATATCAATCGCCTAGCGATCGGTGTGGGCATGGTTCCCCGTGGTGAAGTTGGTCTTGTATTTGCAGGGATTGGTACGGCTAGCGGTGCGATCGACAAGCCTCTAGAGGTTGCCATTATCATCATGGTAATCATGACCACATTCCTTGCACCTCCATTTCTGCGGATAGCCTTTGGGAAACCCAAGGAACCGACAGCAAGTGGAGAATTAGCATAAAAAGAAAGGCGGCTCGTTGAGCCGCCTTTCTTTTTAAAATCTAAAAAACCATTTAAGAATTACTTTCTACGGTTAGAGACTCTGAGAGATCCCCCTCAATCCCCCTTACGAAAGGGGGAAGAAGATAATTTAATTGATTCTCCCCCCTTTCGTAAGCTACCGTGTACACACAAGTCATAAAACCTATTCAAGTCAACAATTAATCGCCCCCTAACCCCCAATTCTGGGGGAACAAGAAAATAAAATTCTTTAAAAGTCCCCCAGAATTGGGGGATTTAGGGGGCTTAGATAAATCGAAACGTAGGCAGTTGACTTGTGTGTACACGGTAGCTTTCGTAAGGGGGGCTGGGGGGGATCTAGACAATTCTCAAAACCTAAGAAGAGAATGGCGGCGCATCGCGCCGCCATTCTCTTCTTAGGTTTTAAAAGCAATAAAATTTGCTGGATCTTGATCTCGGCGATTTCTGACAGGAATGGGCGGACTTTGGCGATCGCCTACCAAAGCAGCAGTTTTCTCTAGAGCCTCTCTCAGACGCTTAGCAGCATAGATTGACATATCGCGAGGCACGCTAATGCGATCGCGCAGATATCGCAAAGCAATATCAGAATCAGATGGAGGAATACATTCCTCATCAGTCATCATATTCGTTAACGCACAACGCAAGGCTAGATCAAACAATTGATTGTCCGCAGGATTAACTTTAATAATATTAGTGTGATGCTTGATTACACGTTGTAGCGCTTCCTGACGAGAGTTAGCTGGCTCAGGATAAGTCACATCTGGAAGTCCAAACCAAGAGCCATAATCCACTCGTTCTTTATTAATGAGCATCTGCGGCTCTCCATTCTCATAGCAACCTCCCATCTGTGGCGGCAAGTCATGAGCATGGGTATGGAAGTCGCTTTGAGTGCCACGATAGGTTAGACGGCTTTCCATGGCATCAAACCAAGCGGACATTCTCGGATTAGCTTCACGCATGGAGTAGCCTTTGTAATAGTAGAGACTAGCATTCATCCGCTCTACATAGGGCGTAAAAATTACATCCGCAGTACCAAAATCTTCGAGAAAATAAGGGCTAGGCGAATTGCCTAATACCTCTTCTACTTTTTGCATAACCTCGATAAATTGTTGGCGATGGCGTTGCTCTTGGGCTGCTGAACTGACAGGACGACAGAGCCATTCACACCAAGCTCTAAACAAGATTCTTTCTAGTCTTCTAATCGGAATTACTTGCGATTCATTCATGCCATGCTTAAGAGAACCAAAGACTTTTTCTAAAGCAATTAAGATGTCATCGCTTTCAGTAATGATCTTTCCGTCTAATGCGATCGCAGGCAACATTCCCGAAGGAACAATCCGTTTATACCAACTTTCTTTTTCGCCATAGCAAAACATGGTGGCTCATCTAGGTAAATAGGTGGAAGGAGGCATAAGAAGACGACGAAGGAAATCAAAATCAATCCAGCTAAGATTGTATGCCCACTCAAACATGGCTACATATAGATACAAATACTTTTTGCGA
>JBIKYZ010000241.1:0-7498 GCA_044354985.1 Pseudanabaena sp.
GCAAATACTACTATCTTAGTACTCCTAAATCATTAGTGCTTCGATTTCTCATGCCCAATATTTGGGCATCTCTTAATGTGCCGTTCATCCATTTTTTGCTTCAATTTTTTCCAAACTCCAATTAGTAAAATCATATAACATATTCTTAGTAGTCAAAACCTTTAACAAAGTGGGCTAAAAATAGATTTTGCAACAGTTCCCATTTGATTTTAATGATTTACCAACACCTGCCTATTTGGTGGGTGGATGGGTACGCGATCGCATAATAAATCGTCAAGGTAAATATCTTGATCTAGATTTTGTTTTGCCAGAGAAAGCTGTTGAAATAGCTAATGCGATCGCTCGTAAGTATAAAGCAGGATTTGTGGTTTTAGACGCAGAGCGTCAAATTGCACGGGTTGTTTTTAAAAATGGAACGGCGGATTTTGCCCAGCAAATGGGTGATAGTTTAGAAGCAGATTTAGGGCGGCGCGACTTTTGTATGAATGCGATCGCTTTAGAATGCCATGAACTAAATGAAACCGATTTTGTGCCAAGGGCACAAAATCGGTTTATAGATCCGTTTAATGGAATTGGAGATTTACAAGCTCGTCGAATCAGGATGGTTGCTCCTGAGAATTTAGCGGATGATCCTTTGCGGATTTTGCGGGGATATCGTCAGGCAGCTCAGTTAGGCTTTGAGATCGAAAGTTTAACTCGACAGGTTTTGATTAAATTTGCGCCAAAGTTAAAATCTATGGCTGCTGAAAGGGTTCTGACAGAACTGAGCTATTTGCTGTCAATCGGGAATGGCAGCCAAGGAATGATGGCTGCTATCGGCGATCGCATTTTAGAGGATTGGTTGCCAAGCCAACATTTGAATCTAGAACGATTTGCCAAAATTGAGAATGTGATTTCGAGCCTAGTAGCCAAATTCCCGAATCTAGAATCATTTTTTAGCAAGCATTTGTCAGGTGATCGCTATACTCTGGTGATTATCAAATTAGCTGCATTGACCAATAGCGCGACAGCCTTGGAATCTCTAGGACTAAGCCGCGCTGAACAACGCTGGCTCGTCGGGATTTTGCGTTATCTGCCTCAATTCATCAAACTTTTAGATCAAGCTTCACTCAAAGAGCAATATAAATTTTTTCAGTCTACTTTAGAGTTTTTTCCTGCGATCGCGGCTTTGGCTATAGCTAGTGATTTTGACCAAGATGCGATCGCACCTTGGTTGGAGCGCTGGCTTAATCCTCAAGATGCGATCGCCTATCCTGTTGCATTAATTACTGGCGATGATTTGCGAAAAGATTTGGGGATTGCGCCTAGTCCGAAAATAGGCGAACTATTAGAGATTGTGAAAATTGCTCAAGTCGAAGGCAAGATTTCATCAAAACAAGAAGCGATTGAATTTGTGAAAGCCCTGCACTCAAGTGCGGGCTAAAAGCTAAAACCCTTTGAAACGGGTTACGGAAAAGTATTCTTCAGTCCACTGAAGTGGACTTGAGCTTTTAGCCCGCACTTGAGTGCAGGGCTATTGTCTCACCAATTCAGAACCATTGATGGATTTACGGACATGAATTTGCGTGGGTAATCTCTCGGCTAAAGATTGAATATGTGTAATTACACCGATGAGACGATCCTGTTGGCGCAGGGATTCGAGGATTTGGGTGACAGATTCGAGGGTTTCGCTATCGAGCGTACCAAAGCCTTCATCTAAGAAGAGGCTGCCTAGTTCAATTCCCATTGATAATTTTTCTGATAAGGCTAGTGCCATTGATAGCGAAGCCGCAAAGGTTTCACCACCTGAAAGAGTGCGAATATGACGTTTTTCGCCACCATTCCAGTTATCAGACACCCAATAGTCGCCGCTTTCGATTTGGAGAATATAGCGATCTTCAGAAAGTTGTTGCAATAGAACTGAAGCACGGTTGGCGAGTTCCTGTTGCAGACTATCGAGAATATATTCTTGGAACTTGTTGGATTGCAGATCTTGGGAGAGAGTATGGTAAATCTGTTCTTGAGTCAGCAAAACAATTTTTCGCTCTTCTAAATCTTGCGACTCTTGTCGCCTTTGCTGTGCTTGTTCTAGCCATGCTTTGATCGTTGCACGACTTTCACTAGCTAGTTGTAAATCTAGCTCTATTTGTTGTAAATCTGCGCGAAGATTTGCGATCGCAATTTCATCAGTATGTTGATCTGCGATCGCCTCCGCAAACATTTGCCGACGAGTAGTTAAGTCCTGTTCTTGGCGTTGATAGGCTTCGATTTCTTTTTGCCATGACTCCATTTGCGATCGCGTAGTTTGAGCAGCCAGAAATGCTGATTCAGTAAAGTTGATAGATTGTAGTTCGTCGTGCCAGTTTGTCTCTTGTTGAGTGCATTCAGCAATTGCGATATTATGATTATCTTGAGCTTTTGTGGCAGCTTCTTCTCGTTTCACAAAGGTTTCACGAGCTTTTTGGTAGGATTTTTCTATAGTTTGGAGGCGATCGCTTAGTTCAGATTTTGCGTGCAAAATACTTTGACGCAATGATTCATAACTTTTGCCTACGGTAATTTCTTGCAACCGTTGCGAAATTTCTTGTAGTTGGGATTGACGATGGACTTTCTCTTGTTCAGCTTTTTGAAATTCTGTTTGGGCTAATTGTCGGTTTTCTTGATTGATATTTAGCTTGCTTTCAGCATTGCGACAAGCGATCGCAATTTCTTTTTGCTCGTTAATCAGTTTTTGATAGGCTAATTCTTGTCTCTCTAATTCTTGGCGATCGCGGAGAATATCTGCGGCTGTCCATGCAGTTTTGAGAATGCGATCGATCTGTTCTTGGAATTTTACAACCTCAGTTTCTAACTCTACAATTTCCTGAGTTTGGATTTGCAGTTGTAGTTGCGATGTCTCCAAATTCGCCTCAAGTTTTGCCTTGTCTTCACGCAGTTTTGCTAATTGTCCCTCGTTGACTTCTCGCTGTTTTTTGAGTGCATCTGTATCGATTAGTTCCATTTTGAGAAGCTCTGGCAATCCCTCTATAACATAAAGATTATTACAAACGGGGCAGTTCTCCCCGTCATGAAGCTCAGCCCGTAAAGCACTGACATGGCTGCTTTGTAAAGCTTGCAAATTTGAAGTTTCGGCTTTAGTTAGGGCGGTACTAGCAGTTTGAAATTCATTTTCTGCTTTAGCGATCGCCTGTTTAGATTTCTCTAATTGCTGCGTGAGGTTACTTCTTTCCGTTTGTAATTGCGAAGATTTTTGCTTTAGCTTCACAAGCCCATCTTGCAACATTTGCTGCTGAGCAAGCGGTTCGGCGACTTGGCGCAGACTTTCGAGACGCTGAGAATCGTTATGGGAATTAGCGATCGCAGTTGCAATTTTTTGTAATTGCTGAGTTGCATTTTGCAATTCTAGTTCAGCTTGTTTTGTTGCTTTTGTCGCTTTTTCAAGCTGCTGCGATCGCTCTAGCGCATTCTTATGAGCACGTTCTAGCTCTGACTCGCATTGCTGTTGTTGGGTATGCAGAGATTCTGCTAAAGCAAGACTACGTTCTTGAGATTCTATATGGCTTTGAGCTTCAATTTGGTCGGTGCGAGATTGCTCAAAAATTTGTTGTTGCTTATTTAGGTCAAGCTTGGCTATTTCTAACTGTTTATTGGCAGTTACCAAATCTGCGATCACATTTTCTACGCGCTTGCGAGTAGTTTGCAAAATCGTCCAAGTTCCCACAATCGAGTTAGCTAACTGAGCATTACGAAATTGAACTTCTAAGGCTTGGATCTTTGGTGCATCTTGCTGAAGCTGATCTAATTTTACTGATAACTGTCTGTATTGCTGGAGTTGAGTAAACAATCTTTCTTCAGATTCTAATAGCTTGCGGCTATTTTTCGATTTGATATCCAATTCAGGAATCGAAACTTCAAGATTTTCTAATTCTGTTTGTTGAGCATTTACCTCTTCAATAGTTGGCGCTTGCATCCCTTCAAGGACTTTATCTAAACCTTCTCGCTCAGCTTTAAAACGACTAGTGCGATCGCTTGCTTCCTTTCTCATTAGCTCGAATATTTGAAATCCTGCCAATTGCCGCAAAATCTCACGACGTTTGCCAGCTTCACCCTTGAGGAATTCATCAAACTGCCCTTGCGGCAAAATGATTACACGAGTAAAGGTCTCGAAATCCATGCCAATGATTTCTTCCACCTTTTGCGTGGCACATCTTTCCCATTCTTCTCCTACTAATTCATCTAGCAGAAAGTTCTTTATGTCAGTTTTACCTCGATTGCGCCATGTTCGCACCACTCTATATTCAGTCTGCCGCATCACAAACCGAAATTCTACTTTTAACTGTGTTGCCCCTTGGCTGACTAATTCTCTCGATGAATTGGGCTTTTGAGCCACTTTGTCATAAAGCGCAAAGGTAATTGCATCCAATAGCGAAGTTTTCCCCGCCCCCGTAGCGCCCGTAATCGCAAACAAATCGAGGCTAGAAAAATCTAGCGTTTGACGAGTGCGAAAACTGGTAAATCCTTCGACAATTAACTCAATTGGACGCATCACTAAACTCCATATATAACTCTTTAAATGCATTAATCACATCAGGCGACAAGTTCTTTTCCCGATCGCTATAAAATTTTTGAAACTCAGCGATCGCATCAAAGCGATCGTAATCTTTAGGTTCTGGAACCTGTAACGATTCATTCACGATTAACTTTGGCTCCACCATTACCGCTTGAGGACAGACTTTTCGCACCCGATCTGCTAGTCCGATGGGCGGCGTATCCACAGCGATCGCAAATTTCAAATAGCCGACATAATCACGATGCAATTCTAATTGCTCATCAAGCTGATCGATATGACATTCCACCCTTTTAAGAGGCTTTTGGCAAGCAAGGGGCTGAAATTGCACTTTCGCAGGTCTACCCACTTCCACTTCAACCAAATTAAAGCCCTTCTCTTCACCCACTTCGCCAAAATCTACTTGAATTAATGATCCTGCATAATAGGTCGGTGCGGCATTGGCAATCTGTTGAGGACGATGGATATGACCTAAGCCTACATACTGACATTCTGAAGGGATTGATTGTCCTGAAAGACTATAGACAGCACCACTATAAAAGGCAGCCTCTGAGCCTGTAAACTTCGCGCCATCAACGGTCATATGTGCCATCATCACATTCACTGCCTCGGTTTTAAATGCAGTAGCCAGATCTTGCAGCACATAAGTTACTAGGGTTTTATAATCATTGCGTTGCTCGACAGCATCTTTATTCCAAACATCCTCAGCAGCTAATAAGCGCCGCTCTGAGGCGAAAGGCATCGCGCCGACACAAAGCTTGCCATTAGCAGTATCAATACTAACCACGCCACCTTCTTCGGCAATTCTTGGTCTACCTAAAGCTCTCACTCCTGCAAGAGATAGTAAATGCGCGAGACTATCAATCCGATTGGCTGAGTCATGATTGCCTGCAATCGCAACTGAAGGAATACTTAACTGATTAAGCTTATAGAAAAAATCATAGGCAACTCGTTCTGACTCAGTCGTAGGATTCGGCACATCAAAAATATCCCCCGCCACAAGTACGGCATCAACTTCAAATTCCTGAGCATATTTGAGGATTTCTTCTAATGCTAAGGCAATTTCGGGAGTACGATCGACTCCTTTTAATTTTCTACCCAAATGCCAATCAGAGGTATGGATTAAACGCATATTTTGGGCTTTACCCATTAGAACAACTTAATAAAGCAATATTTTTAGAACGTAAAACGTTCTGAGAATATTGCTTTATAGATGAGAAATAGCATAAACATGGCGATTAGGCAACTTAAGGAATGCTGTAGCGCAATCCATATCCAATCATTTCACCAATGTTAGCGACTTTAGCACTTGCATATAGACTCCCATTTCCACAGGCTCACAACGCCTAAACCCACCACTTGCACTACTATCTGGAATACTTCCACCTGAAATGAGTGCTGGATTTCCTTTTAGCTCTAAAAAACTCGAAATAACTACGACACTGTTATCGCGAGCATTCTCTGTATAAACACCTACTGAGCCAAACTCCGTCTGAACTTGATTTACTCTTTGCAGACCTCGTGAACCAGATTGAGTGGAACGGATACTAATACAGGTGTTATTTTCTCCTTGATAGGTGATCGTGTAACCAGAGTCATCATCACCATTGGCATATTTATTCGCTTCTCCCTTGGCATAAACTAAGCGAAACCCTTCTGGAATAAAATTTGGCGCAACAATTGGGATTGGCAATTGCAGAAGTAATGCCTTTTGTTCTGAAGTCAATAAATTCCCAGTTTCTTTCTTTGGCTGACTTCCAGTTGAAGTAGAGATAGTATAATTAGGCGCGGTTTCAAAAAACTCGTCAGTACTATTCAAACAATTCATTAGTGATTCAGAATATTTCTCTCTACTATCTTTTTGAAAGAAATTATATTCAGAGGGAGAACCACCATCTAGCGATATCCAGAGATTCTCGCCATTCTGACTTAAAGTTACAGTTCTTCCATATTTCTTCCAGCCATCCGCAACAAAATAATCCTTTTCCGCAGATAAGGAGCCAGTAGTCTCGCCAACTGCGACAGCATATCGCCCAGATGGCATAGAAACACCTTGATAACAGATACGGTTTCCCTGCTTAGCGATCGTAATGTATCTGGAGCCTGCATTGTATACACCTGTGATTAGAGATACTTGCTTAGCTGACGATCGCCCATCGGTTGCATCTGCTTGTATCACAGCTTGTTCATTTGCTGGTGCTTTTGTTTGAGATTCAGGTAGATTTTTAGTTGTTTCTACCTGAGTCGTGGCTATACTTGCTTTAACAGCAGGCTGTTGAGCACAAGCAGTGACTTGAACAATCACATTTAACAAGATAAATGGAATACATAGTTGCGATCGCATTGGTTATTCTCCTATCTAAATAATTGGACAGTAATATTTGTAGTTTGAGACATTTGTCTTAGTTGGTAAAGTGTGTGGTCTGCAAAGTTAGGGATAGCCGATTCCCGTGCAGAGGGAAAGAAATCTATTTTCTGCAATTAGTTCGTGTGCGCTGAAGTGTTCCTTTATGTTACCTCCCTTTGATTTTGTGAAGGCTAATTTAAGGATTTTTCTGTATTTAGAAACCATTTAAGAATTACTTTCTGCGGTCAAAAGCTCTAAGAGATCCCCCTCAATCCCCCTTAAAAAGGGGGAAGAATTTAATTCTCCCCCCTTTTTAAGAAAGCATTTAAGAATGCAAGGGCGCACCAAAACAGGTATAAATACTGATGAAGTCTAGTATCAACCAGTCAAGATGCGCCAACCCTAAAACCCACATTCCGCTCTCAAAAGAAGTGCAAAATAATTAGAATAGGAAAAAAGCAAGGATAGAAACAGGAGTGGAGATATCAGAAACGAGATAACAGTGCAAAACCTAGACCATCTAGGAATCGTAGCAGGAATAATCGATGAGATCGGGATAGAGGAGATCATCAACGAAAAACTGGGCAAAAACAGTCGAGAGAAAG
>JBIKYZ010000051.1:0-23472 GCA_044354985.1 Pseudanabaena sp.
TCCTATGTGCTACTCTTGGTTTAGTTTCGATGAAGCAATTACGTTCAAACTTTGTTTCAGTATACATTCTCAGACTCTTTTATCTAAATCAAATCTCTGGATTTTCTATCTGCGTAAGGTGAGTCAGGACTTAACAACTCCACCAAAATCTTCGGCACACGATAGAGATCGCCATTCACTTCTAACAAACCGATCGCCTTTGCCCGAACTTGATGCACCTTGAGATTTTCAACACCCTCACATACCATCGCAAACACCAACTCAGGCACAGGCAAATCGAACACCAAACCCAGCCTTAACATTTCCCGCAAATCTGGACTTTGCTGAGCCAGTAACGTCTCCGCGAGAATATTTTCGCGAAACTCAATTTGCTTGGCATTCATCCGATCCAAAACTTCCTGCTTTTGCGCCTCCGTCAACACATCATTCGGCAAAATCGCCGCCAACCACTCCAACAACCTCGGATTCCCATCCGCCACCGCGATCGCCTGTTTTTGCAACGACACCAACGGCTCCGCATCCTCACGCGACAACATCGGCAACTTAAACCCCGCAAGGCGATCGCACTTCTTCTTGAGATCCACACCCCGCAACGAAAACAACGGAACGCGAAACAGCCTTGCATTTAGCGCAACGTCTGGCAAATTAAAATCATAACGACAGGTCACAATTAACCGATGGCGCAAACCAGAACGGGCGATCGCACTCACCAAAGCCATCAAAGGCTCCACCACCTCAGACTTCAGCACCCATGCCCCAAACGCATTCTCTTCCAGATTCCATTCAAAATCATCCAACACAAACATCAAACAGCGATCCTTATCATTCATGCCCTCCTTGAGAAACTTCGTCAACTTCTGCATTAGCGGCAACTTACCATTGAGAACCTCATGCCCCGCCTCAGAAGTGCAATTTCTCGCCAAATCCTGCAACAGCTTCCCTTCATCAAAATACTTGTAATTAAAAATCGTGTCATAGTTCGAGTTTTGCGGATCGGCAATCCGTTCCAACAACCGCTTCGCCACCGTCGTCTTACCCAAACCACCCATCCCATGCAACAACACACCCAGATCGTTCCCCTGCAACCGCCGCAAGCAAGTCTGCAAGATCCGCCGCCGTCCCACAAAATCCTCTCGCCGCACCACCCTCGGCGTAGTCGCATCATCAGGATCGAGAAATAACTGCTCGATCTCCGAACTCACAGGCAACAGGCGATCGCCCATCGGCAACACCAACGCCGCCAAACTCACATCCAACTTGCCCCGCCCATACAACCGCAACAAATACCAATTAGAAATATTCTGCTCTCGCAATTTCTGATAGGTCGCCGCGATCGCCTCCACCAAACTATTCGCCGAAGCCAAAGACTCATACAAACAAGCCGCCGCCAGAGTCGCCACATCATCCCCAATCGGACGACCCCAACCCAGCACCGCAGTCAATCCCAAATTTAACAAAGCCTCCGCCATCGAAGGCGTAGCTCCCTGCTCTCCTGCCTGACCCGTCCGACATCCCGATAAAAATACCAAACGCGGCAACCGAAACCGCAACGCATCAACAATCTCACCCGCCTTCGCATCATAGCGATCGCCCGTCTCCGTTTCCGTAATAAAAAACGGCTGACCATCATCAGCGATCGAAGCATGACCCGTCAAATGAAACACATCAAAATGATTGTCCCCATAGCGCCGCCAAGTCTTTTTCAACTCACTCACACAGCCACTTTCCTCCACCCGCAAGGTCAGCGCCGCCCCACGAGTCGCATCCAAGATCCTCCCCTCTTCTCCCTCAAAATTCAAGCGCGGCTCCACCCCTTCAGGATCGGTCGCCATAAACATCACCCGCAAAGGGCGATCGGCTGGCTCATTTGCCGCCACTTCTCCCTTAGAAACTATTTAAGAATTGTCTAGATACCCACCAGCCCCCCTTGAAAAGGACTAGCGAGTAGGAGATATATAACAATATATGTTGGAGAGTTGTAAGTCTGTCTAGAATTAAAATAAAGGGCAGTGTGTGGTTATTTATATAGTTATTAGCTATTATTTTTAATTAATTTTAAAATATTAAGTTAGTACTAAAGAATAAACTTTTAGCAACGCTTATTCTTACAAAGAAGAATAAACCTATTACAAGTATCAATTTACCAACTAATGTGTAGTCTAGCAAGGCATGATTACTACATAAACTAGCAACTACAATGCCTAATTCTAAGTTAGATACATCTTTAATGTTAGTACTATATACTGGTGGCCATACTTTATCAACCTCTTTTATATACTCTAAATTGTCATTGTAAAAGTATATCATTGCTAGTAATGCAAAGAAGATGATAGCAGTGCTTAAGTTTGTTACTACAACAGTTGCAACACCTCTAGTACTACCATTGATTAACAAGTTAAACACACATAACATATCAGCTAAACCATTCATCATGTCCTCATTATTACTAATAACATCTGATGGCGCTCCTATGAAGGCAGCTTCTAAGAAACCAGCTACTATAGTCCAATTGCCTCCCTCATTATCAAAGCCCTCTTTACTAACTTTAAACCTATTAGTATCTAAGCCAATAACTCTTTTAGTTATGTAAGTACTAATAATGTTGGCACTTATAATAACTGTTATTGGATTCTCCATATCCTTACATAAGTAACAGATAATAACACCAATAATAACAGGACCAATGCCATCTTGTTTGAGATTACAACTATATATAATAACAGTTATCATTATACTAAAAACAATAACAGAGCCGCCTAATAACTTAAACATTCCAACAAGAGGTATAAGTGCTATTAAGAATATATAACCTATGTAATAATCTAAGTTCTTTACCCTTGTTAGAGTAAATAGAGTAAGACTTAATATAGGTGCTATTGGTAAGATTACAAGTGTTGTTAAAGAGTTAAATTTACTTAGTTGATTGTAGAAGAATCTATTAATAACAAAGCCTAATACTATTTGAATTAATACTAAAGAGTAATTAATGTATGGTGTTATTGTTGAGGCTGGGTCAAGTGTTAATCCAAACATAATAGTTGTTTACCTATTAGTATATTATCATTTTTAATGTTGTTACTTAGTCTTATATTACAAGTATTAGTAATTTACCTAACACTTACATAATCTCCAACATTGAGATTAGTGCCACTAACTTTATCACCATTACTAAGTATTGCTACTCTTGTATGACCAGCTAAGTACTTAATTTGTACAACTTGTAGTTTAACTTTACTATCAATGGGAGTGGCTTTATAGATTATAATCTTACCACCTTCACCTAAGTTAAACTTACTAGTTGTATAATCCCAACCTACTTTTAATACTAAATCATCAGTGGTAGTACAAGGTCCAACTAGTTGTTTTTGTATGGGCTTTTCTATTACAAAGGTGCAATATACAAAGCCACTACTACTTACTCCTTTATTAGTAACACTAATAACAGTATCACTATCTCTAATGACACCTTTACTACTATCAGTTAGTTTAGTTTTAGTAGTATTAGCTGTTAATGGTGCTATTAAAATTGCAATACAACAGAGCCAAAACACTAATAATGATGGTTTTTTTTTGTTAGTCATTAGCTTAGAAATTGTTCTTTTAAGAATGTTCCCAATCGATCGCGTCCCCTAGCGAGTAGGAGACACCCTTGGTTGCAAGAATGTAACCCATTGGACAAGGTTTCAAATCGATCGCGTCCCCTAGCGAGTAGGAGATAAGTATTCCAGCTCTACTATTCTAGTAGTTTGAAAAGGGGGGAGAATATGATTTTATCCTCTTCCCCCTTTTTAAGGGGGATTGAGGAGGATCTCTTAAAGTTTTTGACCTTAGAAACTAATTCTTAAATGGTTTCTTAGTCCAGCGCACAGGCACAACCTTAGGAAAAGTGCGATCGATCAAAAATCCCTCGCGATCGTGCAGCACCTCCCAAGGCAAATGCGGTAACTTCGCAAGATTAGCGATCGCTAATACCAACAATTCCCCCTGTCAATCCGCCAAAGCCCGACTCAACCAGCGCCCATCCCCATCCAACCAGCCAAACAATTTCTTCCCGATCGCCACAGGATCGGGCATAGACACATAAATATCCCGTTCCGCTAAAGCGATCAAATCGGCGATCTCACTAATCTGCAAGATCTGCTTTTCATAGCCCTGACCCTTCAGCTTTTGATACCGCAACTCAACCTTAGTCTCACTGCTAGGATGCAACTCGATATAAAGAACTTGCACAAACTACTCCCAAAATTTTTGAGTAAGCAAAATATCAACATCTTGGCTAAACTGCCATTGATCGGGAAACGCAACTTGAGGATAATCTTCGCGCACTTCTATTAGAGCATCTTGCCAAGCGCGATCAAAAGCCTCCACAAAAAAACATTTCAAACTCGGCGACTGCTGCAAAGCAATTTTCAAATGGCGGCGCTGCTCCCGAATCGTAATTTCCCAACCGCGATAGTCATAATCACTCTGGACATACAACCGCTTCAGTAAATGTGCCAACAACACCCCCAAACGGCTTTCAATCTCCGCCCGATCGCGACCCGCCACAATCTCCAACTCCTCAATTAAATTAACCAAATCTAAACTCTGAAAATCCTTTGCCCGCAACTTAGCGATCGCCTCTTCAAGCCATAAATGCTGATCGCGATCGTAAAGTGACAACTTCGTAATTGCTTGAGTCATAAACTTAACTCTCCAAAACCTTACGGATTTGTTCGATTGTCGCATTTTCTAACAAGAGGCGATCGCCATTGCGCCCGACAATCAAAACCTTGGCGATCCTCTTGCCTGACTTACCTTGTTTATATTCCTGATACCACTTGCGGATTTGTTCAGCAATAGCCAAAGCTCCTGACGCAATCCCGACGATCGTAGCGATTACCGCCATCACACCTTCGCGCTGAATCTCCTTATCCACATCATAGGAACCTTCAATTCCATCCATTGCTAATAATTCTTCCGTCGCTGCGATCGCGCCATCACCTTCGATCGCGAATTTAATTTCTGAAATGATTTCTGTCATGATCGAGTTAACTAATTGCGAATGTGATTAAAATTTTAGACTATATGTGACGAACAAGTGATATTTTACTGGCGGTTACTCTCAAAACTGCTTTGGCTTTCTTTGATTTTCTGCGGAAATCACAATTTCTCTGATTCTTTTTTGTCTTGTCTCTTCCCTTTTTGCTAAAGTTATCCATTGCAAAAGATTTCTTTTATCTGTCCGACTTAAATTTAGGAAATACTCTTTTGCAACTGGAATTGAAGATAATGCTGTCATCAAGTCATCGGGAATAATTAAAGCTTCAACTTCATCAAGAATGTTCCAAGAGCCATTACTTTTAGCGATCGCGATCGCTTCCAATCCCGCGCTTGTCATCAAACCTTTCTCAATCAGACTAGCAACTTTCTCTTTATTCACCTTCGACCAAACACTATTCGGCTTTCTCACACAAAAAAATTGCATATACTTTTCTGCATCAATAGACTTTACCTTGCTATCGATCCATCCAAAACAGAGCGCTTCGTCTACCGCATCACTGTAAGTTATGGAAGGTTTGCTACTGCCTTTTTTGTAATAGATTAACCAAACAGAACTTTCAATATCATGATTTTTATCTAACCACTCTCGCCACTGTTGTCGATTTTCGGGATAAAAAGTGTTCATTTTTGTTTGGCAGATGAAAGCTGCGATCGCTATAAGTTTCTGAGTAACAGTCTGGGCTAACCAGATCCTCAACAATTAATACAAATCTACAATGCAATTTGTATTAATCTTAAAAAAATCACTTATGCATATTAACTCTACGCCCTATCCCTACCCCTACAACGGCGACCTCAGACCAGAGAATACGGCTCTGATCATCATCGATATGCAGACAGACTTTTGCGGAGTCGGCGGCTATGTAGACAAAATGGGCTATGACCTCTCACTCACCCGCGCCCCAATTGAGCCAATCAAAAAAGTCCTGACCCTATTTCGCGAAAAAGGCTTTTTAATCATTCATACCCGCGAAGGGCATCGACCCGACTTATCAGATTTACCTGAAAACAAGCGCTGGCGATCGCAAAGAATTGGTGCAGGAATTGGCGATGAAGGTCCCTGTGGCAAAATCTTAGTCCGTGGCGAAAAAGGTTGGGACATCATTCCAGAGCTTTACCCGATCGCAGGTGAACCGATTATCGACAAACCAGGGAAAGGCTCATTCTATGCCACCGATCTCGACCTACTTTTGAAACGCAATGGCATTCAAAATATTGTTTTGTCAGGGATTACCACCGACGTTTGCGTCCATACGACCATGCGTGATGCCAACGATCGCGGCTATGAATGCCTAATGTTGTCTGATTGCACAGGTGCAACAGATTATGGCAATCATCTTGCGGCTTTAAAAATGATTGAAATGCAAGGCGGCGTATTTGGTGCAGTCAGTGATTCTGAAACATTGACTACAGCGATCGCGCAAAATTTCTAGTTAAATTATCAAAACGCTTTAAGTAGTACGTTGCTATGGAAAAACCGATGCCTGACGATCTCGAAAGCAATCTTGCTGATAATCTAGTTGAAGAAGAATCTATGAGAGAGTCGATACCACCCTTGACTATTCCATCTAGTGTTTCCGCCGATACCCTGCGATCTCATCTCCCCCCTGAACTAGAACTAGTAAATATCTCTAAGAGATTTGGTTCCTTCGTGGCAGTTGACAACGTATCACTTAAGCTTGCCCCAGGAACTTTTCACGCTTTACTTGGTGAAAATGGCGCAGGCAAGAGTACTCTGGTCAAGTGCATTATGGGTTTCCATAGTGCGAGTCACGGCGATATTTTGATTAACAAACATTCCCGTGAAATCAACAGTCCGCGTGATGCCTATAACTATGGCATCGGTATGGTTTATCAGCATTTCACGGTTGTGCCTGCGATGACCGTCGCCGAGAATCTTTTGTTGGTGCGTCCTGACACCCCGAAGATCATTAATTGGAAGGATGAATTAGAAAAGCTAGAAGCATTCATGGCTTCGTCTCCTTTTAAGATTGATCTCAATACCCCCATCTCGCAATTAGCGGCTGGACAAAAGCAGAAGTTAGAAATCCTCAAACAACTTTATCTCAAAAGTCGCATCCTCATTCTCGATGAACCAACATCAGTTTTGACTCCTCAAGAAGCCGATGAAGTGTTAGGACTTTTGCGCGATGAAGTCACCGCAGGACGCTTGAGCGTGCTGATGATCAGTCACAAGTTCCGTGAGATTACGGCCTTTGCAGATGATGTCACGGTGCTGCGTAAAGGTAAATTCGCAGGGACAGGCTCTACTAAAGAACTGTCAGTCTCAGATATGGCGGCGATGATGCTCGGTGAAGCCAAAGAAGCACGAAAGGTTATTAAAACTGAAGTTGCGACAGATAATCTAGTTCTTGAGGTGCGGAATATCCATGCCGATCGCGACAATGGTTTGGAAGCTGTTGCTGGTGTTGATTTAAACATCAAAAGCGGTGAAATCGTTGGTATCGCTGGGGTGTCAGGCAATGGACAGAGAGAGCTAGTAGAAGTTCTCTCTGGTCAGCGTATTCCTACCTCTGGCGAAGTTTTTGTCAATGGCGATCGCTACTTTGCAACGCGCAAGGAAATGTATAGCCATCAAGTCTTCTCACTGCCCGAAGAACCTCTGCGAAACGCCTGTGTCCCCCATATGAGCGTCGCTGAAAATCTGGCTTTAAGAACCTTTGATCGAACTCCACAAGCTAAAGCTGGAATTTTACTGCTATTTAAGGCAATTCGCGAAACTGCCAAGAATTTAATTAAGGTATTCTCAATCAAAACCCCATCGCCTGAAACCCCTGTCGGTAATCTCTCAGGTGGTAATGTGCAGCGTACCGTTCTTGCGAGAGAGCTTTCTGCCGAGAAAATCAAATTATTGATTGTGGCAAATCCCGTCTTTGGTTTAGACTTTGCAGCGGTTGAGTATATTCACAATCAAATTGTGGAAGCTCGAAACCGTGGTGTTGCCGTACTCTTAGTCAGTGAAGATCTTGATGAGATTTTGACTCTAAGCGATCGCATTTTGGTCATTAGCGATGGTAAATTCGTCTATGAAAGCGCCAGTGCTGAAGCTAATCTCGCTGAGATCGGACAGAAAATGGCAGGACATTAAGTTAGGATTTTGAAGTTTTGCATTTGCCATAGGCAAATGCAAAACTTTTATATTAAAAAAACATGATTATCAATCAAAAAATTCGGGTATTTCCTGAATTGCTCACTCGTTCTAGCTATGACGATCTCCCATGGGAGCCATTTCGCCAAGGAGTCGAAATCTACCCTTTATACAAAAATGATATGGGAGCAAGCGCAGCATTGCTCCGCTATGAAGCAGGTGCGAAGGTTCCCCATCATTCCCATTCAGGGTATGAGCATATATTTGTCTTGTCGGGTTCACAAGCTGATGCTCATGGCAAATATACCAAAGGCTCTGTAGTCATCAACTCTCCTGATACTAGTCATCAAGTCTCTAGCGAAGAAGGATGTGTGGTTCTCATTGTCTGGGAAAAGCCTGTAATTATTAATGAATAAGCAGTTTTCTTTTTGCTGTAGGCGAAATGAAAACTCCAAAAAACTATACTCATATTATTGAGGAGAAACTTATGCCTGCGATCGCGGCTCAGCCCTATGAATACGAGCTACCAACTGATAGTAAGGTTGCGCTTGTGATTATCGATATGCAACGTGATTTTCTAGAGCATGGTGGGTTTGGTGATGCATTAGGTAACGATGTCACACAACTCCAAAGCATTGTGCCAACAGTTAAGAGTCTCTTAGAAACTTTCCGATCGCTTAATTTTCCAGTCATTCATACAATTGAAGCACACTCACCTGATCTATCCGATTGTCCTCCCTCTAAGCTCAATCGCGGTCAAGGGGATCATCTCAAGATTGGAGATCAAGGATCAATGGGTCGAATCTTAATTGCTGGTGAAGATGGGAATAACCCTATTCCTGAACTTACACCTTTAGAGAATGAAATTGTAATCATTAAGCCTGGTAAAGGTGCTTTTTGTCGGACAAATTTAGAAGAGATTTTACAAAAGGAAAATATTACTCATCTTCTATTTACAGGTGTAACTACGGAAGTTTGCGTACAGACAACAATGCGTGAAGCCAACGATCGCGGCTATGAATGCCTATTGATCGAAGATGGAACTGCTAGTTATTTCCCAGAATTTAAGTCGTCAACCATTGAGATGCTTCGCGCTCAAGGCGGCATTATTGGCTGGACTGCTAATGCTGATGCGGTGATTTCGGCATTAGTACCTCAAGCAATGGCGATCGCATAGGTCATTTACAGCGAAAATTATCAAAGCAATATTGGGTTTTCCAGTGCCTACGGCACTGGAAAACCCAATATTGCTTTTTTTTGAAAGCTGGCTGTAGGCTAGCTTTCAAAAAAACAATTTTTATACCAAACTCCAAAATCATGTTGCCATTTAGTATTTTTGGATAAAGTAGCGATCGCTTAATCAATTACACATCCCAACCCGTAAGGTTGCGCCCCTGCGGGGCGCAACCTTACGGGTTGGGGAATTTATTCTGCACAGGTACTTAAAGTAGCGATCGCTAGATCATAGTAAAATACCTATGAATATGATGAGTTCTAGAATAGTTTCTAAAATGTTATGGAACCAATTGAAAATAGCCCAGTTGGTAATGCCCGTGGTTGGCTAATCGGTGAACTCAGTAATTTAGTTGAAATTCCTGTTCAAACTATTCGCTATTACGAACGTCTGGAATTATTGCTCAAACCACATCGAACTCAGCAAGGCTATCGAATTTACTCTACAGATGCGTTGGAACGTCTTTTATTTATCCAAGGAGTCAAAGCTTTTGGACTTTCTCTTGATGAGATAAAACAACTGCTGGATTTACAAGTTGCGCATACCATTCCCTATGCAACCTTCAAACTGATGGTAAAGCAGAAGCTTGACAAACTAGATTTGCTAATTCAGGAGTTAATGACTCAACGACAGGATATTTCTCAACGCCTCGATTTAATTGCCGAAGATTTACCTGATTGTGACGTTATCAATGTAGATCTTACCCAAAACCCTCTACTCAATTTGATCAGTACATCTGCTAGCTCAAGGGATTTCGAGGGAACTCAGCATGATCGCAGTAGACTGTTTCCCGATCTCAGTCAGGAAGTTTTGTATATGTATTCAGTTGGTAGACGGAACTTTAGACTAATAAATTTAATCAGCGCAAAACTCAATGGGGCAAATTTAAGTGGTGCAGATTTTACTAATGCCAAATTAATGTTGTCTGACTTATGTGAGGTCTCAATGATCGCAACAAAATTTGTCGGGGCAAATCTAGCTGGTGCAATGATGAGTGAAGCTTGTTTACAAAAGGCTGACTTTACTGATGCATTATTAGTCGGAGCTGACCTTAGTGGTGCAGATCTAGAAGATGCAAATTTTACAGCCGCAAATTTAGGAGGGGCAAATTTTACAGGGGCAAATTTACGAGGTGTGAATTTTAATGAGGCAATTTTGACAGGAGCAGATTTTACTAAAACTGATATTTCACAGTGAAATAGTACCCTTAATACCAATTCACAAAAGTGTGACAACACTTCTATGAATTAAAAACCAAACCCTGTAAGGGTTTTAAAAGCACAAAATGGCTACGCCATTTTGTGCTTTGGTATAATTATCTCAATATTGCTATAGAAAAAAGCATTGATTGGACTCTATTGAGATAATTGATAAGTTTTTATAATAGCAACTTTTTTTTGTTCCCCTTGACACTGTAGCTAGCTATAGCCTCTAGAGTAGATGGCGTAGGAAACAAAACTACTAAAATTATTTATTCTTATCAGGCAGGGGAATGGAATTTAATTCCATAGATAGGAGATAAGAGCACTGTATATCAACGTTTCCAATGAATATTTTCTAGTGGGAATAGAGTACATGTGACTTCATAAAAATAGTAATTTTGATACTTTCAAGATGAAGGTATACCTTACACGTCAATGTAAATATTTAGGTTTTACTATGTCCAATACTTCACAAATGCGTAATGAACTTGGTGATTTCAGTAGTATAGTTTGCTTCAAAGCAGTAGTTGTGGGTACTGAAGAAGCTCTAGGGGAAAAAGCTGCTGCGATCGCTCTAATATCTGCTGGTCGTAACCGTGGTAAGCAAGTAGCCGAACAGCTTGGTCTTGAAGGAAAAGGCATTGCTAGTGCGGAACTTGTTCCAATGCTTCAGGCATCTTTGGGCAAAGATGGCACAAGGCTTTGCATTATCGACAAAATTGTCGAATCGGGAGAAACGATTTTAGCTTACTGTAGTGAAACAATTTGCTCTGCTGGTGAGCCTCAAGGTTCTCCTCGCAAACTAACATTCACGTTGGGAGCAATTCAAGGAGTACTGGAAAAAGCCACGGGCAAGCGTCTTCGCGGTAAGCAAACAGAATCAGTTCTGCGGGGCGGCTCTCATGATGTTATTGAGTTTGAAGTCCTTGCCTAATCACTCATATCTCTAATTGTTCTGAATTGAGTTCTGAACTACTCAGCAGAATCAATTGTCAATCGTAATATTTATATTTATAGGAGAATTCTATCGTGGCAATTAATATCGAGAAACTTAGCCTCGTTTTACAAAACTTTGTAAGTGGAACCAGTGATGTTCAAGGCGTTGCACTTGTGACTCCCGATGGTTTACCATTGGCTTCGACTTTGCCAGGTGCAATGGATGAAGAACGAGTATCGGCTATGTCTGCTGCTATGCTGTCTTTGGGGGAGAGAATTGGGCAAGAATTAGCCAGAGGCATCATTGAGCGTATCTATGTTGAAGGCGATAAGGGCTACGGTATTTTGATCAGCTGTGGGGAAGATGCAGTACTTCTAGTATTGGCTGATCAAAAAGCAAAGCAGGGAATGTTGATGCTGGAAATTAAGCGGATTGTTTCAGAAATCAAACAGATTTTAAAATAATGGCTTAGTCAATGCTGAGCAACCAATGGTATTAATGCAGATATAAATAGAGCATCATACCTTGTAATTTATCTGCATTAAACTTTGCAGTCATTCACTTGAACATTATGGAAATTATGCGTTTGGTTGTGACTAGACCAGTAGGGGCTGGAAAGTCTACCTTTATCAGAACTGTCAGTGAAATTGAAGTTGTTGACACTGATCGTCAAGCAACTGATGAAACCGCAGAATTGAAACCCAAAACCACTGTTGCCTTTGATTTTGGTCGCTTGCAGTTTGGGTCAGAAATGGCCCTCCATTTATATGGAACGCCTGGACAATCCCGATTTGACTTCATGTGGGAGATTTTGATTAAGCAAGCCCAAGCCTATGTATTGCTTGTCGCAGCGCATCGTCCAGCAGAGTTTCGCTATGCTCGTCGAATTGCTAGCTTTATGAATCAACGGCAAAAGTTGCCAATGGTTATCGGTCTGACTCATACGGACTGCCCCAATGCTTGGCAATCAGACAACATTGCGCTTGCTCTAGGGTACATCGACTCTAAAACCCGTCCTCCGTTTATAACTGTTAATGCTAACGAACAAGCCTCAGTAGCTCAAGCCATTGTTGCCTTGATTCAGCATTCCATGCAGGTCTGTTTGGTCTAAACCTTCTTCGTTCTTTCACTCTATTTCATTCTGTTTCGTTTATTCTGATTTTTTGCATAATCAAAGGAGTTAAGTCATGGCTATTTCAGGATATCTATCCGAATTCTCTCTTCCAGAAATCTTTCGACTACTTGAACAGGGGAATAAAACAGGTCGTTTAAGTATTCAAGAACGCTCTCAAAATCCATCGTATCCAGGCAAGATATTTCGCATTTGGTTTAAACAAGGAAATATTATTGCTGCGGGAGATAGGATTGATGGACATGGGTTGTTGTCGATGATTCAACAACGGGGATGGGTGAGTTCTAGAGTTGCATCACGCATTACAGAAGTATGTGCCATCGATCAACCCGCAGGACTATGTCTGAAAGAACAGGGATTACTAGAAGCTGAACAACTGAAAATGCTGTTTAGTCATCAGGTGTTACAACAGGTTTGCAAACTATTCGAGTTGCAAGATGGACAGTTTCAGTTTGAGGCTAAAGTATTAGCGCCAATTACGGAGTTGACAGGTTTAAAGGCTCCTCCTAGTGAAGTGACATTAGCTGGGTTACGCGCTTTAAAAGACTGGACGATGCTTTTAGATAAGCTTCCAGAAGCGTCTTCAGGTATTGTCAGTACAATTACTGGTAAGCCACAATTCCGCTTGAACCAACTAGAATCGCAGGTGTGGGAGTTTACAAATGGAGATGTCTCGATTCAGAATATCGCTAAGCAATTAAAATTGCCGCTTGACAAGCTCCAACAGGTTGCTTTTCGATTAATGACTATGGGACTAGTAGAAGAAATTCCCTTTATTGCTGTAGCAGTGCCATCACAGAAACAAGAACTTGAAATGTCAATGTTAAGCTCATCGGTAAGCTCCAATTCTTCAGCTCCGAGCAATGCATTTTTACAAAGCCTTTTAGGTCATCTTAAGATTAAAGCTAACGCTTAACTAAGCTTGTCTTACAGAGTTAAAAACAGAGACATAATCTGCACCGACCACTGCCCAGTTGGTGCAGATTTTTGGGTTTTATATTTACAGCGCTTTATGCTCAAACCCAAACCAAGAATTTTTTGAAAGTGTTGCTTTGCACCACCTTCAAAAAATTTATTATGGTTCGTTTGATCAGCGATCGCTGTAATTTTGCTTTGCTACTTAGTCCCGCTTTCGGGCATTGTTAAATGCAAAATCATTTTCATAATGATTTTGGTGTTTCCAGCGCCGTAGGCGCTGGAAACACCAAAATCGTTTTTTTGAAAGCCCACCGTAGGTGGGCTTTCAAAAAACGATTTTTATAATGATAATTGCTGCATTGTTAAGTAGCAAGACACAATTAATCTCTCAGCCTGATATATTAGGACAAAAACAACCTCTACTTTTGGCAAGGATTCAATACTCATGCGATCGCTATTTGCACTTTTTCTTGCCTTATGTTTACTTTTGAATCCTGCACCAGTGCAAGCTCAACTCAACATTACTGAAGCCGAATCAACTCAACTGGATGCCTTGGTCAAAAAAGCCTTTACCGCCACAGATGAAGGAGAATTTACAGCAGCAGAAGGCTATTGGACTGATTTAATCAAGCTCTATCCTGACAATGCCGCAGGTTGGAGCAATCGCGGCAACTCAAAAATGAGCCAAAACCGTCCTCAAGAAGCGCTTGCAGACTATAACAAATCTGTAGAACTTGCGCCTAATTTCCCCGATCCTTATCTTAATCGTGGTGCGGCTTTGGAAAGCTTGGGCAAATGGGAAGAGGCGATCGCGGATTATGATCGCGTGTTAGCAATTGATCCTAAAGATGCAGCAGCTTATAACAATCGCGGTAATGCGAAAGCTGGCTTAGGCAAATGGGAAGAGGCGATCGCAGATTATCAAATTGCGATGAATGTTAATTCGCGCTTTAGTACGGCTTTTGGTAATAATGCGATCGCTTTGTACGAGATTGGTAAAAGCGATGAAGCAATTAAGGCGATGAAAAATATATTACGCAAATACCCAAATTTTACAGATGTGAGAGCTGCTCTAACAGCGGCGCTTTGGGCAAATAAAAAGCAAGGTGAAGCTGAGAGCAATTGGGTCTCTGTGGACAATCTCGATCCACGCTATCGAGATATCAATTGGGTAAGAAATATTCGTCGTTGGCCGCCCTCATTGGTCACGGCTCTTGAAAAGTTTTTGACTTTGAAATAAAGAAGAGCTAGCACTTTGTGCTAGCTCTTCTTTATTTCAAAGTCAAAAACTCGTAGCCATTATTTTTTTGGATTATTAATTGGCTGGAGTATTTGCTGTGGGAATCTCAATCTTCACTTCGCGTCGTTGTTGCGATCTAAAATTAGTCACAGCCTCGTCAAAGGATTCGGCTTGACTAGCGCGAAACTGCTCTGGAGACTTGCCCCCAGCGAGGTTGATATTATTAATTAGTTGCAATAAGTTGAGGTTACTACCACCGACACTAAGTGAGCTTCTTTCTTGTTGTTGAGCTTCACGTAAGGTTTGCTCCGATAGGGTTGGCGCAGGTGTAATTTGGGCGATCGCACCAGCCGCTGCAAATAAAGTAGCTGAGACTAGACTAGTCGCGACTAGCGAAATAGTTCTAAAAATCATAGTTTTTGCTCCTTGATAACATCTAGTCACTAGTCTATACCAAATTTTTTGTGACTGGTAGCGATCGCCCGTAAAATTACAGCGGTTTGTACTTAAACCCGAACCAATAAATTTTTGAAAGTATTGCTTCGCAATACTTTCAAAAATTTATTATGGTTCGTTTGGTCGGAAATCGCCATAAGCTATAGTAAGCCGCGTTCTATCTCATGTAGGTAGATAAAGTTTGGTGCTTTTACGCCAGCTTTCTTTCTGATTTCTATTAACTCGTTGGACTCAAAGAAGCGTCGTGCTTGATCGAGAGAAGCCCACTCTGAGAAATGAACGATGTTATTTGCGTCATTGTCGTAGCACAGTAACTGATAGCTGATTTCTCCAGCATTTTTTCTGATATCTGCGGCTTGGTCAAAAATGGCTTTCCATGCTGGATAAGCCTCAACTTCATGAATGATTAAAACGTATTGCATAACTACCTTGGCATAATTAAAAAAACAGAACCTAAATCTGTACCGCCCGCTAAGCGGGCGGTACAGATTTAGAAATTTTATATATTGTGATAAATGATTAAATTGCTTGTAATCTTTGCTCAGATAGAGAATTAATTCGTTGACGACGGCGACGCTCCCAGATTTTTGGAATTACTTTCATATGTCGTTTAAAATTACTCCACTCTTCTAAACTTAGCTCAATCTGCTGCCAAGCAGAACGCAATAATAATCGGTCCGACCAAACTTGCAATTTTGGATAATCGGTTAAAGGAATTCCCAGAGAAGGCATTCTATAAACAAATGTTCCAGCCACAATCTCTGCCATTGTGAGTTGTTCACCGGCAAAGTAGAGAGAATCTCCCAATAAGTTCTCTAAAAAATTTAAGGTATTGATTGCGCGTAGCCGAGCAAACTCAAAGTCTGCTGATTTTTCAGTTTGAGCTTCATTAATGATCAGCTTAATGACCGCAGGCAGTAACTCATTGAGCGCAACCAGTTGTGCCATCCTAGCCTTTGCTAAAGCGATCGCATCGGTAGGAAGTAATGATGGGGTGGGATACTTCGCTTCCAGATAATCCAAAATCGCTAAAGATTCAATCACCCGAAAATCACCATCAACTAAAACTGGGACATGGCTAAAAGGATTCAGGGAAGTGAATTCAGGCTCAAATTGTTTGCCACTTAAATCCACTGGAATCAATTCAAAAGTAAGTTGCTTTTCTAGTAGCGCTAACCATACGGGGCGAGCATATGCCGAGGGACGAGCATAGTAAAGTTTCAGCATGGATGTTGTCTATTAAATGAGTTTGAGCAAAAAAAGACCGATCGGTCTTTTTTGCTCAAAAAACTATAGCATTGTTTTGATAGCAATCTTACTAGCGATCGCATATTTGAACTATGGATTGAGTTGTTCTCAAATGTCATTGAAATGATAAAATTTCGCAATGATTGATAACATCTGTAAGTTTTTGGCAGAAAGCTTTTCCGCAGACTTCGCCAGTTGGCTACTTGGCGAAGCCATTACTCTAACCAAACTCGAACCATCGGAACTCTCAGTCGAGCCAATTCGCGCTGACTCAGTAGTATTTCTTGAATCAATCCAAATTATCCTTCACATTGAATTTCAGACGGAGCCAAATAAAAACATCCCATTCCGTATGGCAGATTATCAACTCAGGCTATATCGTAAATTTCCTGAAAAGCAAATCCATCAAGTCGTTATCTACCTTAGCCACAGCCAATCACGCTTAGTTTATGAGAACACATTTAATATTGGCAGACTCAACCATGAATTTAACATCATTAGACTATGGGAACAGCCTACAGAAATATTTCAGCGATATCAAGGACTCTTACCCTTTGCCGTTTAACTAACAACCAAGACCCTGAAGAAACCTTAAGACAAGTTGCTAGACAAATCGAAAATATTGAAGATAAACAAGTACAAAGCAACGTAGCCGCATCGACCGCTATAATATCAGGAATAGCCCTGAATAAAGAAATCATCCAAAGATTACTAAGGAGCGAAATCATGAAAGAATCAGTAATTTATCAAGAAATATTGCTGGAAGGCGAGGCTAAAGGTTTAGCTAAAGGCGAGGCTAAAGGTTTAGCTAAAGGTGAGGCTAAAGGTTTAGCTAAAGCATCTAATCAAATTGCCCTAAATATGCTGCAATCCAACATTGCCATAGACTTAGTAGCCAAATTTACAGGACTAACCCTCAAACAAGTCCAAAAGCTGCAAAAAATTTCTGTAAAACAGTCTCAAACGCCAAAAGACTCAAAGTCAAAGTGATTGAATGTAAAGTTTGAGATGTTTTAATCCACGTTCCATATGGGAAACATCGCCATATAGTTTGCTGAGCATGACCGATCCTTCAATGGTCGCAATCAAAATTGTGGCGACAGTATCAGCATTAACCGTTGCCTGAAATTCACCCCGCATTATGCCTTTGTCAACAATCTTCCGAATCAAATCACGCCATGCATCCATTGCTAGTTGCGATCGCTCTCGTAAAGCTGGATGAAAATCGTCACTCTCCACGGCTGTATTCAGAATTGGACAACCGCCTTGGATAGGTGGATTATCGAGGATATTTTCGTAAACGCTAAGGATGGCAAGCAGTCGATCGCCTGCTTGACGTTTTCCTTTCAAAGCGCCCATGAATTTCTGTTGCACACAATTCACGGCAAAGTCGAATGCTTCTAAAGCTAATTCGTCTTTGCTAACGAAGTGGTTGTAGATGCCTCCTTTCTGTAATCCTGTTGCCCGCATCAAATCTGAAACGGAAGTTCCTGAATATCCTTGCTGATTAAACAGAGTCGCCGCTTGCTCGATAATACGTGTTTTAGTTTCTTGAGCTTTTGACATTTACATTAAAGACCGATCAGTCTTTTTAAGGCTAGCAAGAAGAATAGCAAAAGGCAAGGCTTTGCTATAGTTAAAAAACAACGAGCAAATTTTGGTAGTATCGCTAAAGTATTGGAAGTGATCGAGTAAGAAATCTTTTGGCTTCCTTCGTTAATAAAATCTGCAAGATTAATTAGTATAGTTTTTGGGTCATCTACATTCAACTATATGATCGATAACATCTGTAAATTCTTAGCAGAGAGCTTCTCCTCAGACTTCGCTAGTTGGATATTAGGAGAAGCGATCGCCCTAACCAAAATTGAACCATCAGAGCTGTCAGTCGAACCAATCCGCGCAGACTCTGTAATATTTCTAGAATCAACAGCGATCGTTCTGCACATAGAGTTTCAGACCGAGCCAAATAAAAACATCCCATTCCGTATGGCAGATTATCAACTCAGGCTATATCGTAAATTTCCTGAAAAGCAAATCCATTAAGTCGTTATCTACCTTAGCCACAGCCAATCACGCTTAGTTTATGAGAACACATTTAATATTGGCAGACTCAACCATGAATTTAACATCATTAGACTATGGGAACAGCCTACAGAAATATTTCAGCGATATCAAGGACTCTTACCCTTTGCCGTGCTCACCAACAACCAAGACCCTGAAGAAACCTTAAGACAAGTTGCTAGACAAATCGAAAATATTGAAGATAAACAAGTACAAAGCAACGTAGCTGCGTCGACCGCTATAATATCAGGAATAGCCCTGAATAAAGAAATCATCCAAAGATTACTAAGGAGCGAAATCATGAAAGAATCAGTAATTTATCAAGAAATACTGCTGGCAGGCAAGGCTGAAGGCAAGGCTGAAGGGATAGCTGAAGGTGAAGCTAAAGGCAAAACTCAAGAAAGAAACCAGATTGCTCTAAACATGTTGCGCTCCAACATTGCTCCAGATTTAGTCGCCCAACTTACAGGACTAACCCTAAAACAAGTCCAAAAGCTCCAAAAAATTTCCTTAAAACAGTCTCTATCTCCGAAGGTATCAAAGCCAAAGAGATCGCCAAAATCTTAATCTATCCAACAAAAGCTAAGAAAAGACGATCGCTAATTGGTGGGGTTAGTTAGATTGAATAATCTAGAGGAAATGACTTGGCATCCTTGGGTTCTATATGGACATATTGTTGTGGTTGTAACTTTAACTCATCAAAACGCTCACGAGTGAGATGAGCCGTCAAAACCTGTCCATCACCTAGCATCATCTCAGCTTGAACTTCCCAACCGAGATGAATTAACCTTGTGATGCGTGCCGATACCGATGTGCTTGTTGCTTCTGTCTCAATCAAAATATCGCGAGGACGAATATACACATCTTCACTAGCACTATGGATTTTAGAGAATTCACTAATGCGATCGCGCTTGGCGGGAAGCACATTCACAGGACTAATAAAACTCATCACAAACGGAGTCGCAGGATTATCGTAAACTTCGGCAGGTGTGCCAATTTGCTCGATCTTCCCTTTATTCATTACCACGATCACATCAGATACTTCCATCGCCTCTTCTTGGTCGTGGGTGACAAATACACTGGTGACATGGACTTCATCATGGAGGCGACGCAACCAAGCCCGCAGTTCTTTACGGACTTTTGCATCCAGCGCTCCAAATGGTTCATCAAGAAGCAATACACTTGGCTGGACAGCGAGGGCACGGGCGAGGGCAACTCGTTGACGTTGACCGCCAGATAGTTGTGAGGGGTAGCGATTGCCTAAGCCTTTGAGTTGGATTAGTTCTAGCAATTCTTCCACACGCTCGGCAATTTTTGCTTTCGGTTCTTTGCGGATTTCTAGACCAAAAGCAATATTTTTGCGGATGTTCATATGTTTGAAGAGAGCATAGTGCTGAAATACAAAGCCAATATTGCGATCGCGTACATCTTGATCGGTGGCATCCTTACCCGTCAAAAAGATTTTGCCGCGATCGGGAGTTTCTAGCCCTGCGATCAATCTTAATAGGGTGGACTTACCAGAACCTGATGGACCTAATAACGCCACCAATGAGCCAGTTTTGACCTCAAGATTGATATTGTCTAGGGCTAAAAAATCACCAAATTGCTTAACTACATTTTCTACAACAATGCCCACGTTGCGCTTACCTCAAATTGTCTTGACATGACCGACGCGATCGCTTTTACAAATACTTTTAAGTAACCAGACATAATTAAAAAACTAGAGCCAAGCCAGCACCGCTTGTTCATTGGGCGGTAATGGTTTTGGGGTTTTATGTTTAATTTGGCTTAGCTACTCATAAAAGTTTTTTAAATCCACAGTTAATCTATGTGTTTACCGTTGATTAAATATAATCATATATTACAGTACTTCGCGCTGCTAGGAAAAATAGAAAATTTATAAAAGCACGCTCAAGTAAACTATGCCGCCCACTAAGCGGGCGGCATAGTTTGCTTAGGTTAATTCTATAAAGCTATTTATAGCTTGTGTTGCAAGTTCTTTATAAAACTTTCTGAACATGAGATTACGGTTTATCGCTAAAGTGGATATACAAAACACCGCCAAACTACTAAGAAATTGTAGGGAATTATGGCTTGTCGTCGAGAATTCCTAGGATTTCCTGTAATTTATTTTTATGATATCAACTCCACTTCTTCCGATCGCCGTATTTATACTCACCCTCGCTTTGCTGGGTTGGGGATATTTTCGCTCCCGCAAGTTTGGCAAGCTTGGGTTACTATCTTGGCTGCAATTTGTGGCTCTCATGTCACCTTGGCTAATTTACTTTGGCTTGTTTGTGTCGGGTGTTTTTATAAATTTCACAACGCTATTATTCCTATTGCTCGGTTCCACGATCGCTTATGTAGCGATCAGTAATCAATTACGCAAAGCTGTATCGGAGGAAAGATCGGCGATCGAGCAAAAGCTAAAACAAGATCTGGATACAGCTAGCGATCACCCTAATTCTCCCGATAATTCAACTAATAAGCCCCTCGTTAACAGTCCGATTGCTGTAGCTATGTCACAGGGCAAGACGCAGCTAAAGCTGTTTAAGGCTCTTCCTGCGGAAGATATGAAGCTGATACAGGGAATCTTTGGGATTGAGACCTATTACGTCACCGAAACAATTCCCTATCAAGAGGGGGCGATTTTTAAAGGTAATTTGCGTGGGGAGCCTGATATTGTTCATGAACGACTGACTAAATCCCTCAGCGATCGCCTGAGCGATAAATACAATCTATTTTTGGTGGAAGGTCAAGATCGTAAACCAGTGGTGATTGTGCTGCCTAGCCGAGTTAGTAATATCGATAACAATACAATTCCTCAAAGAGTATTAATTGGGGTTTTGGTTGTTGCGAATGGTTACACAGCATTGAATTTGGGTGCGTTAGTTGCGGGTATTCCGATAGTCCAAGAACCTCAACAATATTTAGCAGGACTACCTTTTGCTATTGGGCTTGGGACAATTTTAGTAGTGCGTGAGTTGGCTATGCGTTTGATGGCAAAGAAATATAAGGTAAATATGAGTTTACCGTTTCTATTGCCTTCATCACAGTTAGGTTCTTTCGGTGCATTTAGTCGAATTTCTTCGCCATTACCCCATCGGCTATCTCTGTTTGATATTGCGATCGCACCAGCATTGGCGAGTGGCGTACTATCTTTGCTCATGCTGCTAGTTGGTTTACGTCTATCTGCGATCGGAATGGGAAGTATCGATATTCCTAGTCAAATTTTCCAAGCTTCGGTACTCGCGGGAACTTTGGCGAAACTCTTCCTCGGTGATGCTTTACATACGAGTTTTATTTCGATTCATCCTTTAGTGGTTCTCGGCTGGCTCGGCTCGGCTATCACCGCCTTGAACTTGATGCCCGCAGGTCAGTTAGATGGTGGTCGGATTGTGCAATCAATTTATGGAAGGCGCACTGCAAGCTGGACTACGGTATTGACGTTGATTTTCTTGGTGATTGCCACAGTGATTAATCCACTTGCGCTCTATTGGGGTGGCATTATCTTGATTCTATTGCGAGATCTGGAACGTCCAATGCTGAATGAACTTTCTGAACTCGATGGCGATCGCGAAGCTTTGGGTGTGATGGCGCTCTTTTGGATGTTGATTACTTTGCTGCCACTCACTTCTGGTGTTGCCGAGCGTCTGGGTATTGGTAGTGGTGGTGGACTACTTCCATGAGTTGAATAGAATAAGCGATCGCTTATTCTATTCATATCGCCCAGCCCTTAGCTTAATCGGTAAAAGTTTTCGCTAGAATAGCAACAGATGTGGAGGATGCCGAGCTATGACAAGAATCTTTTTGGCGAGGACTGAGGAGCAGAAAAGATTTCGGGAAGTATTGCGATCGCTGCAACCAGATGCAGGATGGCTCTCGAAAAATTTGCCAACGATGGCGAAACTTTTGCGTGCCAAGAAAGAAACGCTCAGCACATCACCGCATATTTTCTTGCTCTATGGCGAAGGGGGGATGGGGAAAACAAGTCTGGGGTGGCGGTTTTGCGAATTAGCTAGGGAAGATTTTCCTAATTGCTTTGACGTTTTGCGATTGGATTGGGAAGAGGCAAAAAATGAGTATCCATCGCTGAATGTGGGACATGAATCCATTCGTCCTGAATCGGTGTTGGAAACGATTTATTTGGCGGTGAGTAAGGGGCGCAAGGGGATTTTTGAGAAATATCGGCAGATGGGAGAAAAACTTAAAAAAATTGAGGAAAAGGTTGATAAAGAGTTCAAAGTAAAGCAAGGTAAAGGAGCAGAACTTGATCCAAATTTGCAAAAGAGTTTGCGTGTCATATTGGGACTATTACGAAAACACCCAAATTTGGATCAAGTTCTGGGGGGAGAAAATAGTAAAACAAGTGAAGAGATCTCTGATTTAGCGGCAGATGCAGCAACAAATGCTTTTGTGGGTTGGCTAAAGTGGCGGTTAACCTTAGATGAACTCAGAATTTATGCAAAACCACATCAGCAATTGGCTGAAGCTTTGGGACATGGTTTACAAACAATAGCAGCAAAGAAACCGTTGGTACTTTTACTGGATACCTATGAGATAGTCGATCGCCTTGAGTGCGATCGCGTGTTGCGGATGGTGATTAAGGCGGCGGGTCGGCGGGTGGTATGGGCGATCGCGGGTCGGGCAAATCTGGCGGATAGCTATCGGTTATCGCAGGATTATTTTTCGGGCTATCGGAATGAATTTTCGGAAAATCTCTATGTTTATCCGATGAGTGAGTTTAGTCAGGATCAAGTAATTGAATATGTAATTGCTCAACGCAGGAAAATTGACAAAAAGGGAAAAGCTGATAAATTAAAGAAATGAAAGAACTACCCAACCTAAAAGAACTAACAGACGAGGCAAAAGAAGCCTTGATAGTCAAGTTA
>JBIKYZ010000242.1:0-7460 GCA_044354985.1 Pseudanabaena sp.
GATATATCTATACCTGAATCAATACCGTCCCGAACAGGATTGGAAAGCGATCGCCATCTTTGCGAGGCGTAGCTATGAGCCAGAGCCAAGAAGCCATGTGCAGGAGATGCTCAACTGCCAGAGGATACTCAGAGTCTACCTAGAAGACTTGGTAGATCGGGAGACGGACTCCTTTGCGATCAATATTATTCAGCTAATCTTGTCTACTGAAAGTCAAGCCGTAACTATGGCTAGACGATTGGGCGATAAAATTGAGCAAGAAAACGATCCCGAAATCCAAGAGCAGGTATTAGAATTAATAGAGACAGTATTGGTGTATAAATTCCCGAAACTAAGTCGTCAGGAGATTGAGGCAATGTTTACATACAGTGATTTAAAGCAGACCCGTGTATATCAAGAGGCAAGAGAAGAAGGCGAACAGCGCGGTGAACAAAAAGGGCTGAAGCTAGGTGAGCAGCGCGGACTTGTCAAGGGGCAAGCCACGATGCTATTGCGGCTACTCAATCGTAAGTTTGGACAGATTAGCCCAAGTTTGCGGGGCAAGGTAAATAAACTATCGGCAAAACAGCTAGAAAATCTAGCCGAAGCATTATTTGACTTAGAGACGATCGCTGACCTAAGTGATTGGCTAAAAACTCAAGGCAAAGTTAAATAGAGGATTTTGAACCAATACTAAAAAAAGGCAAGACAGCTAAAGTCTTGCCTTTTTTTATGCCAATGGCTAGCGCCCGTTCTCAAGAACAAACGCATAACAACTGAAAGTTTGCCAAAAGCACAAAATCCTATGTTTGAAATTACCCCAGAAATCGAAGAACATTTTGACAGTTCCCTACGCATAAAAGCAGAAGCAACAGTAGAGGCGATCGCCCTATCAAAATCCATCCAAATCGGCGAACCTGACCAGCAAATAGAACTAGCCAAAGCATCGGGGTGGGGAACCCTCACAGATATCTGGGTGGGAGCAAACCATCAGGGGAACACATGGCAGTACCGATGCTATGAAAGACTTTGCCAACTGCTCACAACCGCCGAAATCCAAGCCGCCAAGTCAGCCACTGCTACCGCCTACCAAACAAGCTTTGAAGTCATTCGTGCCATGTGGGACTTACTCGCTGCGATCGGATTTACTGGCGGATCGATCCTTGAACCTGCTTGCAACACCCTATCCTTTATGGGCTGTCAGCCTCAGAATATGAGAATCAGATCGCAATGGGTAGGCGTAGAGCTAGATCCCACCTTTGCCCAAATCGCGAGACTGCTTTATCCAGAAGCTCAGATTTATGCTCAAGGTTTCGAGAAAGTCAGCCTATCAGATAGTAGCTTTGACAAGAGCGATCGCGAACTAGCGAGACTAATTATCTTGAAACAACTAAATTGGTTTCGCTAGGATTGAACAGTTGACGTTTAGAGGCATTTAAAAACTCAATGCTGACGGGTTCTTGGGCTTCGTTGTAGCTAACTATTACGCCGCCTTGCTCTGATATTGCATCGTATGGCAAATCGTCTTGCAAGATGAAAATGAGAATATCTGCTTCTGCATCGTATTTAACTTTCATGGTTGTTCTCCTGCCAATAGCGTTTTACTTGACTAGTCCAATACAAGGTTATAATTCTTTTTGAGTTTCCTAGTTCGATGAAGACGACTCTGAGTAGTCCTGTACCAAATTTAGATTGTGCAACGAGTACATCATTTTCAGGTACAATTTGTTCAGGATAGCTCAAAACTGTTTCGACTGCTTCACGGGTAATGTCTGGTCGCTTTTGCTGCCATTGTTGTTGTCGCTCCTCGCCGTGTTTAGTCCAAATAATATTCATTAGACAAGGAAAAAGTAGAAAGGAAAAAGTAAAAATTTCTCTTTAAATTATATGAATAAATGTTGAAAAAACTAAACTTATTCTTATCTTATTTTTTCCTTTTTAATTTTTCCTTGTCACCTGCTACAGTTCACAAGTCTGGATGCGAGAAAAGAGACCTCCACATCACCCAACATCAAACTAACATAAACAATAGTTTCCCTCTGAACATCACCTCTGAACATATTCCTCCACATTGTTGTTTCTAACAATTTCCCTAAACACGGGAGGTGTCCTGAATTATTATATTTTAACTGGTCAGCCTTCCTTAAATTTTTACCATAAATCATCGAGTAACTGGTCAGCCTTCCTTTGTCTTTCCATGCGACGCGATCGCAAAATTTGTTCCAAGTGTCATCAGTTGGAAAAGTAAAGTCTAGCTTACCACCACATTCCTCGTAAATTTGTTTCTGGACGCTAAAACCATAGAGTCCATTGCTATGCTTTACCCAAAGGCGATCGATTGCTAATAACTCATCACATGGGAAATTGCGTAACTCATCCTGGCTAAACCAATCGCCATATTCTTTGCCAATCGCCGTCATCATCAATCGATAGGTTTCTTGGTCGGCTTTTTCCCATTCCTTCGCCTTGAGATATTCTTCTAACTGCTGAAATGTTCTCATAAAATTTTTATTAAATAAATCTGAGTAACTGGTCAAGTATTTTCCTTTGTCTTTCCATGCGACGCGATCGCAAAACTCGTTCCAAGTCTTATTACTTGGAAAAGCAAAGTCTAGCATACCACCACATTCCTCGTAAATTTGTTTCTGGACACTAAAACCATAGAGTCCATCGCTATGCTTTACCCAAAGGCGATCAATTGTCATCAAATCCTCACAAGGAAATGTCGTAACTTTATCTATATCGATATAGCCTTCTTTTTCACATTCCGATGCTTGTAGGATATGTTTAGCAGTTAGGTAACTTGCCTTTCCCCACTCTTGTGCTTTCAGAAGCTTTTCCAATTCAAGGTAATCAATACCTTTAGCCGATATCAATTCAATCATAATACTTTAAGCTAAATTTTTGCCTTAGTGCAATTACAAAACTTTCACAATTTATCACAACCTGAAACGTGTGCGGTTGCCCTGCTGATCGTTGACAATTCGGTCAAAGCAAAAATCACATACTAAAAAATCCCTAAAAATAACATAAGCTTTTAAGCGTGATGTTTTAATGATCAAAATTCTGTTATATTGAGCCATTATGGACATTTCTGGCTAAGTATGACTGTTTAGAATTATTATAACAAAACTATGAATACTGACAATTCTCTTAA
Source organism: Pseudanabaena sp. (assembly GCA_044354985.1). GTDB lineage: Bacteria > Cyanobacteriota > Cyanobacteriia > Pseudanabaenales > Pseudanabaenaceae > Pseudanabaena. The sequence goes on from JBIKYZ010000242.1 coordinate 3,137, forward strand.
AATAGGCGGTCGTAGATATGAAATAATTGAAGAGTTAGGGCATGGGAGCTACGGCAAAACTTATCTTGCCAAAGATTTACATTTGCCAGAATATCCTACTTGTCTTGTAAAAAAATTTGCCCCTCAAGATCGTACTCATGGTAACTTTGAATTGGGGCTAAGATTGTTTGAGCAAGAGGCTAAGATTTTATACAAACTGGGGAAGCACGATCAAATTCCTCATCTGCTGGCTTATTTTTTGGATGACGAAGATTGTGAATTTTTTTTGGTTCAAGAGTTCATAGATGGAAAAGATTTAACTGAGGAAATCCAAAATAGACTTGAAGAAGCTGAAGTTGTCCAACTACTTATTGATATTTTAGAAGTTTTAGACTATGTGCATTCTCAAGGAGTTATTCATCGAGATTTGAAACCATCAAATATTCGACTCAGAAATGATAAAAAAATAGTTTTGATCGATTTTGGTGCGGTTAAAGAAGTTAGTTTAATTGAAGGGAGTAATATTTCATCTACTGTTGGTATTGGTACAAAAGGATATAGACCAAGTGAACAAGCTGGTGGTAGACCAAGATTCGCAAGTGATATTTACTCTGTAGGTATGATTGCAATACAAGCACTAACAGGAATTTCTCCAAGAGATTTAGATGAAGATCATTCAACTGGAGAAGTTTTGTGGAAACATCATGTCAATATTAGCAATGACTTGGAAGAAATTCTAACTCGTATGGTTCGTTACCATTTTAGCTTAAGATATCAATCTGCTATAGAGGTCTTATCTGATCTAAATCGATTACAAAATCGGTCTTATGTAAATATAATTGCTGAGACAAAAAACATCTTAAACTTATTAGCCAATGACGTTCGGATGATTCGTGGAGGTATTGTTCTTCCTCAAGTTCGCCGCTTTTTAATTGATAAAATAGATAACTTTGAGAATCTTTATGCAGAATATTCTTATTCTAGCTCTTTAGAGGATAAGAAACTATCAACCTTTTTGTTTCATGTATGTGAAGATACTATTTTTAATATTGATCCTGTTCACCCAGCTAAACTAACCTTAAAGAATAAGATAAGTTCTGATGATGGTATTCACTCAGAATTGAGATATAGACAAATTTTAATGAGTGGATATCGAAAATTCAGACTCAGTTCTTCTAAAAGTATTATTGAGGTCGCGAGGCAAATCAGTAAAATGCCTATCAACGGGCTAGAATTCTCATATATTATGGATCAGACTGTAAAGAATTTACCTTCTGTTGATATAGAAGATATCAAGCATTCATTATTAGCTTTTTTCTCTGCAAATTGCTTTGAAACAGAACCTGATTTCGGGTTGCCTTGGAATAGGCTCTGGACTTTAAAGTCTGGGTTTGAATCAGAAGAAAAATTGTTGGAATCTCTACGATCTGGTGTAAGAAATACATTAAAAGATATTCTGATGGAAATTGATGAGGAAGTAGACGAGGATATATTGAAAATAGTACTCCCATGATGGATAGCATAGAGGATGATTTCACAGGTGATTTTGAGCTATTAGACTCATCGCACTATAAAGCACTATAAAATAGCGATCTCTATTCTCAATCAGGAAAGACACTATGAACGCAATTAAAAACGAAATAGCACAACGCTTAGAGATTATCCCTGACGATAAACTAAGAGAAGTTCTTAGCTTCCTAAACTATCTGGTATGGCAAACTGAAAACCCTCAAACTCAAGAAGATCAAGATTGGTTAGAGAGCGAATTATCAGGTTTGGATAACTATGAACCCTACGAATGGCAACAGGGAGAACTCCAAGAAGGGCAACCCATTAAATTTATCGCGGAAACAGGAAAAATCGAGATCGGCGTATGACAGAACAGATTTTACAAATTGGCGATGTCATCACAGCAAAATTTCCTAGCCAAAATCCTAGCGGTAGAGAACAAGAAGGCTACAGACCCGCAATTGTCGTAGGACTTCCAAGCCGATTAGGGAGACTTCGCTTTCCACTAGTATTTGTTGTACCAATGACAACAGATCGAGGACAAGAATGGGCAGCAACCAATCCCCATTTATATGTGCGATTTGCGGCTGGTGTCGCTGGTTTAAAATCACCATCAATTGCCCTATTAGACCAAGTTCGCGCAATCGATATTTCTCGTATCGTGGCATATCGCGGTAGTCTCACCACTCAAGAATATGCAGCGATCGCCAAATCACTTCAGCAAATCATGGAACCTGATTAGAAGTTTCATCCCTTTTATAAAGATGTCAGGCGATCGCACCCATCGCACTATCGAAGACATTGATGAGACAGTTCTTAATGCAGCCCAAATGAAAGCGATCGCATCGGGCGATCCTCTAATTATGGAACGGGCAACCCTTGAAGCCGAATTGCAAGGACTAGGAATGCAATTGCAAGCCTATAACGATACGCAGTTTAGGGATAAATCCAAGATTCAGTATCTAGCTGACATGGTAAATACCAACCATCCTGCCAACATTCAGCATATTCAATCAGACCTAACCACAGTCGCTAAAGCCAACCTGAAGCAATTCATCAGCGATCGCAGTGTGATGTTGGATAAAGCCGTGCTGATAGACGATCATATTTCTGAACAATTCCAAAAGTTGAGAAATAGCTATCGGTTAACTCAAATGCAAATCGGACAATTTGCAGGACTGAATGTGTATCTGAGTAGATTTGGCTCTGAGGTGAATGGCTCGATTGGTATGAGCATTAGTTCAGGCTATGAATTTAATGTTGATTGCCACAATCCGCATAGTTCTCTTTTGCATGTGGTGAGGAATGCGATCGCTGCCAAATTAACTACAGCCCAAGAAACTCTCGAACGCGATCGGCAAGAGCTACCAATCTTGCAAAAGCGCGTCAGTCAGCCGTTCGATCAACTTCAGACATACCACGAAAAAGCAAATCGGTTAGAGTTTCTCAAGCAACTGTTTGATGTAATTGCTAACGAAGCACCCGTGGATAATGACGATCAAGACCTTAATCTTGATGATGAGGAATTGACTGACTCAAGAGAGATATTTTGGCAACGTGATTCTGTAGTCGCAAAGTTGGAACCACCATCAACAGCGATCGTGGAAGCATTGAGACAGAGACAGTTTGAGGATTGGGTATCAGGTGACGCTGATAACTGGCTTGAACAAATCGCGCAGATTGTTAGTACTGTTGAGATTGAAATTCCTGTGAATGGCGATCGGCTTTTGCAGTTTCTGCAACCGCAAGTATTCAAGCCTCTGTCTGAATTCATGCTTGTAGAAAGAGCAGGTAAGCAACTTGTGATTCCGCAGAAGAATGTAAACGAGGAGAGAGAACAGTTAAAATTGTTCTAAATTGAGAAAAGTATGGGAGCAAGTTTTCGCTTTGTGAAGGCTTGTTCTTGTACTATGACTTTACTAGATAATTCTGGTTGGGTCATTGAATATGAATCAGATATCCCAAGATTGACGACTTGTTATCCCTTATAGATATGGGAGGAATTAGATTATGACACCCAAGACAATTAATTTAATTGATGTTGTGGCTTTGACGGTTGACTTGCCTGAATATGGCTTAAAACGTGGTCAGGTGGGTACTTTGGTGGAGTTTTTGGGTGATGGGAATGCTTTTGAGGTGGAGTTTTGCTACCCTGATGGGCGTACTTATCAGTCGGTGGGCTTGCGCCGAGAGCAAATTATGTTGCTATGTTTTGAGCCAGAGGTTTCTTTGTTGGATGCTGTGGCGGCTTGATTGAGATGGGTAGATGCTAGAAAAAGAGGGAAAGTAGACTAAAATTTACTTCCCCTCTTTTTTGTAAATAATGATGGAACATCATTCAATTTCGATATCGTATTCGCTAGATGAAATGTCATTTGATGAGTCTTCGATGTCGATATCAAATTGTTGTCTGAGTTGTGCTAGAGCAACAGTAAACTTGAGTGTACTATGTAAACTCTCCTCTGCATGGAACTTACTGGCATTCATTGAAATTTCAGCAATTTCTTGATTTGAAAATTTACTAATTGAACTATTTTGATCAATCTGAGGCAGCTTCCATAATTCAATGCCAGAGTCATAAGTGATCCCTACTAAAGTATTACCGTCAGGACTAATTTGTGCAGACACAAAGTCAAAATTGCTTATGGTTTTTAGAAGGTTGCCATCAGGTAAACTCCATAGACATAAATGATCTTTCTTTTTATATCTTTTGGACTTTGGACAAGATTGAAGCAAAGAAAGAGCGGGATTAAGCGAAAAGGGATAATGAGAGTTTCAACTTTCAACCGAAAACAAATCATTATCCCTAAACCCATTATGCCAATAATTGTCACAG
>JBIKYZ010000243.1:0-7444 GCA_044354985.1 Pseudanabaena sp.
TGTGCTACTCTTGGTTTAGTTTCGATGAAGCAATTACGTTCAAACTTTGTTTCAGTATACATTCTCAGACTCTTTTATCTAAATCAAATCTCTGGATTTTCTATCTGCGTAAGGTGAGTTATATTACCGAGATCATATTGCTTTAGAACTTCAAATTCTTATTTGGATCTACTATGAGAACTTATTCCAATATTTGTCAAATAGAATCTTATTTTGCTGGTAGTAATCAGCATATATTTCTCTCCACTGATTGTTTTCTATTTCTTGCTCACAGATAGATGGATCAGATGTTACACCAATCTTATTTGCACAAAATCTATATGCATCAATAAAATACCTATCATAGTTATTATATTTAAATCCTCCTAACGATACCTGGCGTTTTATCTCTTGACTATCAATCAAGGAATAAATTACTACCAATCCGAGAAATCGTGATCCAAGAAATACAGTTACTCCCTGCCATCCTGACGAATAGTAAGCAAACAAAGTAAGTCCAATTGTGATTATGCCAAAATTCCCAATTATCTTGAAAATCACACCTAGATATACCACTAATTCAATAAATTTACTCCTAACTTGCATCCAGTAAATGATTCCTGGAATAATTGAAGCACTTATAAAAAGTACTATAGGAGAGAGATTTAGTGAAAAGACTACAAACGAAAGCAAACAAGCAACAGCACCAGGAGCTTTATCCATACCTTCTGCTATCTTCAAAACCTTAGATGGTCGATATTTAGGATAAAGTCTTGCTAGAAGTGTAAATGCATAGTCCATTGGAAAGCTAATTGGCATCCCAGAAGGTGTATAAATAGTCATATTCAGTAGTTTATGAAATTTCTATCAATTATTGCATATTTCAATATTTTGCAATCAGATACAATACACACAATTTTAGTAATCTTATAAACTGCTAAAATTATGTGGAAATAATCAATTAAGATAGGTTGCCTCAGAATTTTTTACATAAAAGCAATTTTCAAGAAAATGGCTAGAATTACTATAGCTATTAGCTATTAGAATCACAAACATACACCTTTTCATTGATTGACTACCTCAACAATAGGTTGCGCTAATTCAGCGTTATCATCTTTAAGAACTCCCTTTTTATTGCGCCAAAGTTTGTAGTATAAAATGGGAACTGCCGATCTCGAAAGTAATAAGGATGCAACTTCTCCCGCCATCAGTGAGATTGCTAATCCCTGAAAAATCGGGTCAGCGAGAATAATTGCTGACCCAACAATTACCGCCGCCGCTGTGAGCAACATCGGACGGAAACGCACGGCTCCCGCGTCGATGACTGCTTCTTCGAGGGGCATTCCTTCCTTCAATCGCAACTCAATAAAATCCACAAGAATAATTGAGTTGCGAACGACAATGCCAGCACCCGCAATGAAGCCAATCATTGAGGTAGCTGTAAAGAATGAACCCATCAACCAGTGAGCGGGCATAATTCCAATTAGTGAAAAAGGAATTGCGGTCATAATTGCTAAGGGCGTTGTGAAGGATTGGAACCAGCCCACGACTAGGGCATAGATTAAAATCATTACTACCGCAAAGGCAATACTCAGATCGCGGAAGACCTCATAGGTGACTTGCCATTCACCATCCCATTTCATCGAATAAGTTTCCGTAGTTGGTGGTTGTTCGGTGAGATAGGTCTTGATTTTTGCACCTGTTGGCGGGGTCAATTTATCGATCTGCGGTTGTAGTGCCAGCATTGCATAAACTGAACTCTCCACCCGACCCGATACATCACCCAAGACATAGACCACGGGCTGAAGATTTTTGTGATAAATACTGGTATCGACAGTAGCTGTTTCTGTTTTGACAAGCGAACTTAAGGTCACGAGATTCCCATTTGCACCCTTGACATTGAGCGCCTTGAGATCATCTAGACTAGTGCGGCTAGATTGACTAAAGCGGAGATTAATCGTCACATCTTCGCGAGCGTTTTCATCATGGAGCGGTCCGACATTCTGCCCAGAGATTGCCATTTGTAAAACTTGGGCAATTTGGTTGGGACTAATGCCATTTAAGGTTGCTTTTTCGCGATCGATTACCAAGTGATAATCGGTCTGCGGCGCTTCCACATACCAATCCACATCGACCACACCATCAGTGGACTTGTACAACTCATAGATGCCCTTAGCAAGATCGATTTGTCCTTGATAATCAGGACCATAGACTTCCGTAACTAAATTTTGCAGCACTGGGGGACCGGGAGGGATTTCGGCGACTTGAATCCTAGCACCGTAGCGATCGCCGATTTCCTTGAGTTTAGGACGGATTGCCTTAGCAATGTCATGGCTCTGACGTTTCCGTTCTTCCCTTGGCAAGAAGTTAACTTGAATATCGGCAACATTGGAACCCGATCGCAAGAAGTAATGACGCACCAAGCCGTTGAAGTTATATGGAGAAGAAGTTCCCACATAACTCTGATAGTTAAGCACTTCAGGCACAGAAGCCAGATACTGCCCCATTTCTCTGGTCGCCTTGGCAGTTTGTTCGAGGGTTGTACCTTCAGGCATATTCACTACTACCTGCAATTCGCTTTTGTTGTCAAAGGGCAGCATCTTCAGGATCACTAATTTAAATCCAGCTAGTCCGACTACGATAACGACTAGGGCGAGTGAGGTGGCAATCAGAAAAGTCGTTCCTCTTTTGGGGTAATGGATCAGAGGATACATCAAGCGGCGATATAGCTTGGTGAGAGCATCTTCTTCGCCTTCTTGATGTCCGCCATGACTACCGCCCGTGAAGACTTGCATCGTTGTCCAAGGCACAATAATGAAGGCAACTAGTGCTGAGAAAATCATCGCTGCCGAAGCACCCAAGGGAATTGGGCGCATGTAGGGACCCATCAAGCCACCCACAAAAGCCATCGGTAAAATTGCGGCAATTACAGCTACGGTTGCCAAAATCGTCGGATTACCCACCTCATCAACGGCTTCGAGGACAATCTGTCTTAAAGTACGCTGACGATTAGGAGAATATTTTAAGCGGGTTTTATTTTCAGGCAGTTCCAAATGACGACCGACATTTTCCACGACCACGATCGCATCATCGACCAGAATCCCAATCGAGAAGATCAGCGCAAAGAAGGTAACTCGATTGAGCGAAAATCCATAAAAGACAAAGCTGGCAAGGGTCAGAGCCAAAGTAACGGGAATCGACACCGCAACCACCATCGCCTCTTTGCGACCCATCGCAAACCACATCAGCAATGTCACCGAACCGACCGCAATCAGCATATGAAATAGCAGTTCGTTGGAGCGTTCGGCGGCGGTTTCGCCATAGTCACGGGTGACGGTTAAATTGACATTTTTAGGAAGATAATTATGCTTAATCTCGTCTAATTTATTTAAAACTCGATGCGATACTTGAATCGCATTTGCGCCACCACGTTTAGCGATCGCGATCGTTACAGCCTCAGTTTCACCAGTATGTTTAGTAAGTTTCTCTTGTTTTTTGGCATCTTTAGTCCCATGTTCTTGCGCGACATCGCCATAGCCAAACAAGACATAACTGGCGGGTTCTTCCGCGCCATCGGTGACAGTGGCGACATCTCGCAAATATACGGGCTGATTATTAGCCACGGCAACGACTAGCCCTTTCGCGTCTTCAGGCGATCGCATAAAGCTTTGCGTTCGCACCAAAAATGATTGGTTATTTTGACTTAAAGCACCGCCAGCTAATTCAGAGTTTTGGGATTGAAATGCTTGCGAAATTTCTAGAGGGGTTAAGCCATAAGCTTTTAGACGAGTGGGATCGATTTCTACGCGCAGTTGGCGCTTTTGACCGCCAATAATCGTCGTTTCCGAAACATCAGGAACTTGCTTGATTTGCTCATCTAATTGCGCCGCAATTTGTCGTAATTCTGTGCCAGTACTGCCATCTCCTGATAGAGTCACAGCCAGAATAGGAACATCATCGATCGCCCGCGATTTAATTAGTGGTTGAGAAGCACCAGCAGGAATCTTGTCAAAATTGGCATAAAGCTTGTTATAAAGCTGCACGATCGCATCTTCCGTCTTTCTGCCAACTAAAAATCTGACAATGACTAAAGATGAACCAGGTCGCGAAGTGGAGTAAACATATTCCACCCCAGGCACTTCCTTAATCAACTTTTCCATCGGTGTCGTGACACGCTGTTCGACTTCCTTTGCTGAAGCTCCTGGCATTTGTACAAATACATCGGCGATCGGCACGGTAATTTGTGGCTCTTCTTCGCGGGGCAACATTAAGGTTGCGCCAATCCCCAACAGGAGCGCCACAATAATAATTAATGGGGTCAATTTGGAGTCAATGAATTGTTTAGCTAATTGACCGACAAAACCTAATTTATGGCGATGCGGCGATGGCGATTGAAAACCATTTTGACTATTCGGGTTTTGACCATTCGGTGAATCTTGCATAATTTCCTCCTAATTACCGAGTGGTAACGGCTTGTCCGTCACTAAGTTGGGCGATGTTGCTGGTAACGATGCGATCGCCTGCCTTCAACCCTGACACGATCTCAATCTGTCCATCTTGAGTTTTACCTGTTTTCACCCAACGCATCATGGTGATCGTTTTGGAGATGGCTTTATCTTCAACATTTTCCAGCACATAAACTCCCTGTAATTGTCCGCGTTGGATTAGAGCAGTTGTGGGAATGAGCAGCGTTTCTTTGGTTGCCCCAATAGGTAAGGCAATTCGCCCAAACATTCCAGAGATTAATTTACCCGAATTGTTTAGAGGAATTTTGACTGAAAAGCTGCGTGATTGAGCATTAGCGGCTGGCACAATTTGTTGAATCGTGGCACTGAGAGATTGATTAACAGCATCAAACTGGACTTTGACCGATTGACCGACCCGCACAAACCGTAAATTCTCTTCAGGCACAGAGATCTCTAGCTCCAGTTTATTGGGATTCTCCACTTTTAGTAATGGTGTTCCAGGAGCTGCCATTTCTCCTTCATAAGCCAGCTTTTGGACAACAACACCATCAAAAGGCGCGAAGATCGTGCCATAGCTTTCGCTGACATCGGACGAGATGACGCTCAGTTCGGCGCGACTCACCGCCGCTTGGGTTTGCGCGATCGCCGCCTGTGACTGACGAATACCCGCTTCTGACTGCGCGACCCTCGCTCTAGCCTGTTCGAGCGCTGTATTTGCGTCATCTAATACTGATTGCGAAACTGCTCCTTCTGCTTGCAGTCGAGACATTCGCGATTGAGTCACTTGAGCTAATCGCAAAGCCGACTGTGCCTCTAATTTTTGCGATTCTAATTGATTGAGACTAGCTTGAGAGCGAAATACTTCTGCTTGAGCTTGAGCAACGCCTAACTGGGCTTGACCAGTTTGGGCAGTGATATCCATGACATCGATGCGCGTGAGGATATCGCCTTTGCGGAAGCGATCGCCCGTTTCGAGTGACAATTGCGTAATCCGCCCCATCACTCGTGTGGATAGCGTGGCTTGCTCTACAGGGCGAATTGAACCAGAAAGTTCTAAGGTATTTGCCACGGATTGAGAACGTATAGTTAAGGTGTCAATGCTAAGAGCAGAGGTACTTACAATTTCTGAAGGTTGGGGCGATCGGTTGAGTGACAATACAAACCAAGTTCCTCCTGTCAATAAAAGAACACCTCCGACCAATAATCCCCAGCCCTTCCAAGACATTTTGGGAGATTGTGGTTGTTTAGGTTCCTGTTTAACTGCTTCATCAACTGGCGGATCGAGCGGTTCATGAAGTGATTCATCTGAGGTAGTGTGAGTCATAAAATTTAACCTTTCTTCTTAGAAGTAATTTAGCCCCCCTTTTTAAGGGGGGAAGGGGGGATCAATTAGCCATTTACACTAAATGGAACTTCTCAAATTTCTTAAATTTATTATTCTTAAGGTTGAGTACCACGGCTTACCGTATAGCCAGCACTTTGCCAAGCCAATAAACCTCCTTTCAGGCTATGGACTTTACTATAGCCCTGAGCAACTAGCCATTGCGCTGCAATATCGCTGCGATGTCCAGACAGACAAGTAATCGCGATCGCCTGATCTTTGGGAATTTCCTTCAAAATGCGATCGCGGCTCATTTTCTTTGCTCCAGCAATATGCCCGATCAAATATTCCAACCAGCCCCGCACATCAATTACGATTAATTGATTCTGACGCGACTTCAATTGAGAGGGAGAGAGTGAAGCAGGATTCATGGATTGTTTTTGAGCTTGCTTGTTAGTTGATTTAGCTTTCATTGTATTTTCCCTTTTAAACTTGACTCGATTTGCCTTGCTTAAACCTTGCTCATTACCGCAAATGATTTAATAAATGGAGATGCCATCCGAGGGTCTTTAATCATGGCAGTGTAATCACCAACACGGAATTGTAACTTGCGACTTATATACGCCATGCTCAATCCCATCATGTCCAACCCTTTTGTTTTCCATTTCTCCCAATGGGTGCGATCGGCGCGTAAATCCCAATTCAGCTTCTGACCTTCATAGGTTCCCGCAGAGACAACTTTTCCTTCTTCAATCATGAGAACACCCATAGGATTTGGATCGCGCTCAAATCCATAACCGATTACAGAGTTAAAATGAATCTTCGCAAGAGCATCAGCTAGATCGGGTTCTGCATTCCATTGTTCGCCAAAAGATTGCATCCATTCAGGGGAAAATAAATCTGTCATTGTTAACTCCAAAAATAATTTAATTTTGATTAGCCCCTCCCGCAGGAGAGAGGAACAAGAAAATAATATGGGTTTTGCTCCCCCTCTCCTTTGGGAGAGGGGGCTGGGGGGTGATGGCTTTAGTAATTAGCCACAGTTTGCCATTCTGCGACTAACGAAGGTGGAACCGATAGGCTAATCGCATCACCTTTAAGAGTGGGCAGTGAAATCTTTAAAGGAATCTCTGCTTGCAACTCTGATAACAAAGGTTGCAGATCGTACTGCCCAACATTCAGCTGCGATCCCTCTTTGAAAATATTGCTAGACGTATCGTTAGCAATGAGGGCTTTACCCAACGAGTTAGTTAAAGTCAGAGGCTGAGCATGGTCGATCGATACCAAATTAGGAAAACCCACTAAGCGCAGTTCAAAACTACTATTGCCATCAGGACGAACCCTCTTAAAAGCAACAGTTTGCCAAGTATTGCCATGTTGATCCTTCAGAGATTGACGAACTTGATACACCATCTGATTTGGTGATTCTTCCAATTGTCGAATCGCCGCCGATGCACTAGGAACATCCAGAAGTCCTAATCCGATCAGAGCAAAAATCGTAATTGCACCAATCAACAATAACCAAGAGAAAAATTTGCGAGTTTGACAGTTCATTATTGGACTTTGGACAAGATTGAAGCAAAGAAAGAGCGGGATTAAGCGAAAAGGGATAATGAGAGTTTCAACTTTCAACCGAAAACAAATCATTATCCCTAAACCCATTATGCCAATAATTGTC